>NZ_JAGYFZ010000011.1:0-92687 GCF_019946675.1 Pseudomonas sp. BF-B-15 | reverse complement strand
ACACCATGGTCCAACGCTCCGAAACAATCACCCCACCCAACGTCAGCATCCCGCCCACCAGGTGATACATCGCCAATTGCTCATGCAACACCAGTGCGGCAATCAATGCGGTAATCACCGGCAGCAAATTGAAAAACAGCGTCGTCCGGCTCGGCCCCAGACGCACCACGGCCTGCATCCATGCTAGCGGTGCAACCATCGACGCCAGCAGGCAGGCATACAGCACCAGCGGAATATTCTGCAGCGTCGGACCGATTTTCGGCGACACGGCGAACAACGGAAACAGCACCACCACCGCCACCCACACCTGTAGATACAACAACACCAGCGGCGGCAAACGCAGCTGCCATTTTTTCAGCAGCGTGCTGTAAATCGCATAGGCCAGCGTGGCGATCAGCATCATTGCATCGCCCAGGTTCACCCCGTGCTCAAGCAATGCACTGAGGCTGCCGGACGACACCACCACCAACACACCGCCAAACGACAACACCGCACCGGCCAGTGCACCGGCGGTCAGGCGCTGGCCCAGGCTGACGATGGCCATGGCCAGCGACATCAACGGCATCAGCGACAGGATGATGCCCATGTTGGTGGCCGACGTCAGTGTCGCAGCGAAATACGCCAGGCTCTGATAAACCGCCATGCCCAGCACGCCGAGGACGAAAATCTTCCCCAGGTTCGGGCGGATGGCCGACCAATGGGCGATCACCGGTTTGAGCATGAACGGTGTGAACAACAATCCGGCCAGCAGCCAGCGGTAAAAACCGATCTCCGCCGGGAAGATCGCCCCGGCAGACAATTTGGTGATCACGGTGTTGCCAGCCCAAATGAAAATGGCCAGCAGGGGATAAGCGTATTGCATCAGGAACAACCAGAACGTTAATGAGGGAGAATTATCGCCTGTCCGGATGCAAGCCTATACTGCGATCCAGACAACCTGACCCTGATGACAGACAGCATGAGCAGCAAACACATCGACCTGCTGGATTTCAGCGAATTGCCCGCGCCGGTGTACTTCCGCTACGCCGACTTCAATAGCCACGAATATGCCTCGGCCCACCGTCACCCCTGGGGCACCCTGGAGTATTCGGCCAATGGTGTGTTGCACATGGAAATCGGCAGCAGCCGTTTCATGTCGCCGCCGCAATACGCCGTGTGGGTGCCGCCGCAGATCGAGCACAGTTTCTACAGCAATCAACCGATCAACTACCGCGCCGTCTGCCTGGCGCCGGCGCTGTGCCACGAGCTGCCGAAACAGGCCTGCACCCTGGCGATCAGCGACATCCTCAAGGCAATCCTCAAGGACTTCGCCGCCCGTGACGTGAAGATTCCCGAGCAAGAGACCGACCAACGCCTGGCCCAAGTGCTGGTGGATCAGTTGCAGCAGGCGCCCATTCACCAATGCTACTTGCCCTACGCCAGCAGTCCCGGGCTGCTCGGTATTCTGGAAGCCTTGCAGGTTGAGCCCGGAGATAACCGGCCACTGTCGGCATGGGCCGAGCAGATTCACGTCAGCGAGCGCACCTTGGCGCGGCAGTTTGTGCGCGAGTTGGGCATGAGTTTCGGCGAATGGCGGCAGCGCCTGCGCTTTCTGGCAGCGATCGAAGCGCTGGACAGTCATCGCAGCATTCAGGAAATCGCGTTCGACATGGGCTACAGCACCGGGTCGGCGTTTATCGCCATGTTCCAGCGCCAGGCCGGGTGTACGCCGGAGCAGTATCGCCGAAGCCATCTGCCGGGCAGGAAGCTGTAACAGGCTTTGTCTACACTCCAGAGCGAGGCCGTGCCCCTCGGTGCGGCAACAAGGAGAAAACTCCATGACGATGTTGCGTGTCCCTTTGTTGATGATCGGTTTGCTGCTCTGCTCCCAGGGCTTCGCCGCCACTGCCCAACAGAACAAGATGACCACGTGCAATGCCGACGCTACCGCGAAAAGCCTCAAGGGCGATGAGCGCAAAGCCTTCATGAGCACCTGCCTTAAAGCCGCGCCAGCCGCCAATGACGCGAAAGCCTTGACCCCTCAGCAAGAGAAGATGAAAACCTGCAATGCCGATGCCGCGACCAAGGCCCTCAAGGGTGATGAGCGCAAGGCGTTCATGAGTGATTGCCTGAAGAAGAAATAAACGGATTTGCGGGGATTGTGAGGGCCCCATCGCGAGCAGGCTCGCTCCCACAATGGATCTGCATACACAGGACAAATGTGGGAGCGAGCCTGCTCGCGATGAGGCCGGCCAGAGCGCTGCAGAAATCGCCTCTGCCCCCGACCAACGTCGCCCCACACAATCCCTAGTGCTGACACCCGAACGCTGGCAGACTGCCAATCCTTTTACGCCGTTCGTTTTGAGGCTGTATGCCAACGTTTTCTCAACGCCAAGTCTTGCTGCTCATCAGTTGGGTCATCATCTTTGGTGGTTTGCTGCTGGTGATTCCGTTGCGCTTGCTGCCAAGCCTGCTGGCCGGTCTGCTGGTGTTCGAACTGGTCAACATGCTCACCCCGCAATTGCAGCGACTGATCGAAGGTCGGCGTGCGCGCTGGCTGGCGGTGGCGTTACTGGGGACGTTGGTGGTCAGTGTGCTGACGCTGATCTTTGCCGGCGCTTTCAGTTTCCTGCTGCATGAGGCGGAAAACCCCGGCGCTTCCCTCGATAAATTCATGCTCGTGGTCGACCGCGCTCGCGGTCAGTTGCCGCCGTTCATCGACGCCTACCTGCCGGCCAGCGCCGCCGAGTTTCGCGTGGCGATTGGCGAGTGGATGAGCAAACACCTCAGCGATCTTCAACTGGTGGGCAAGGACGCGGCGCACATGTTCGTGACGTTGCTGATCGGCATGGTGCTCGGCGCGATCATCGCCCTGCAACGGGTGCCGGACTTGACCAAGCGCAAGCCGCTGGCCGCCGCACTGTTTGATCGCTTGCACCTGCTGGTCCAGGCGTTCCGCAACATCGTGTTCGCACAGATCAAGATTTCCCTGCTCAACACCTTCTTCACCGGGATTTTCCTGGCGGTGGTCCTGCCGATGTTCGGCATCAAGTTACCGCTGACCAAAACCCTGATCGTGCTGACCTTCCTGCTCGGCCTGTTGCCGGTGATCGGCAATCTGATGTCGAACACGCTGATCACAATCGTCGGTTTGTCGCTGTCGATCTGGGTCGCGGTGGCCGCGCTGGGTTATCTGATTGTTATCCACAAGCTCGAATACTTCCTCAACGCGCGCATTGTCGGCGGGCAGATCAGTGCCAAGTCGTGGGAGTTGCTGTTGGCGATGCTGGTGTTCGAGGCCGCGTTCGGCCTGCCGGGGGTGGTGGCGGGGCCGATTTATTACGCGTATTTGAAGAGTGAGTTGAAGCAGGTGGGGATGGTTTGATCCGGTCGATATTTATTGCCTGATCTGACGCTTTCGCGGGCAAGCCTCGCTCCTACAGGGTTTGTGTCGTTCACCGATAATGGTTACGACACCAAACCTGTAGGAGCGAGGCTTGCCCGCGAAGGGCTCACCTCGGTTTCGGATCAGTCCATCGGCCCATAACGCTTGGCCGCTTCAATCGCCAAACCACTGCCGATGCTGCCAAAGATGTTGCCTTCCACGTGCCGCGCATTCGGCAACATCGCCGAGACGCTGTTGCGCAATGCCGGAATCCCGCTCGAACCACCGGTGAAGAACACCGTATCCACCTGATCGACCCGCACGTCGGCGTCGTTCAGCATCTGGGTCACGCTGTTGCGCACGCGCTCCAGCAAGTTGTCGATGGCCGATTCGAACAACGCCCGGCTCAACTCCACGCTCAGGCCCGGCTCGATGCGGTCCAGCGGCACATGGCGGCTGTCGGCGTGGGTCAGCTGGATCTTGGTTTCTTCCACTTCCATCGCCAGCCAGTGCCCGGCACGTTGCTCGATCAGCTTGAACAGACGGTCGATGCCACCGGTGTCTTCGATGTCGTAGCGCATGCTGCCCAGGGCCAGGGTCGACTTCTGCGAGTACACCGAGTTGATGGTGTGCCAGGTCGCCAGGTTCATGTGGTGGCTGGTCGGCATGTAGGCGCCGCTCTTCATGCGGCTGCCGTAGCCGAACAGTGGCATCAGGCCTTGCAGGCTCAACTGCTTGTCGAAATCGGTCCCGCCGATGTGCACGCCGCCGGTGGCGAGGATGTCCTCGTGACGGTTGTCGTGGTTGCGGCGTTCAGGAGACAGGCGCACCAGCGAGAAGTCAGACGTACCACCGCCGATGTCGACGATCAGTACCAACTCTTCCTTTTCGATGGTCGACTCATAGTCGAACGCTGCCGCAATCGGCTCGTACTGGAACGACACATCCTTGAAGCCGATGGCGCGGGCCACGTCCACCAAGGTGTTTTCCGCTTCCTGGTCGGCCATTTCGTCGTCATCGACGAAGAACACCGGACGACCCAGCACCACTTCATCGAACTCGCGACCAGCGGCGGTTTCAGCACGTTTCTTCAACTGACCGATGAACAACCCGAGCAGGTCCTTGAACGGCATCGCCGTGCCGAGAACGCTGGTGTCGTGCTTGATCAGCTTGGAACCCAGCAGGCTCTTGAGCGAGCGCATCAGCCGGCCTTCGTAGCCTTCCAGGTACTCGTGCAGCGCCAGACGGCCGTACACCGGGCGGCGTTCTTCCATATTGAAGAAGACCACCGAGGGCAGGGTGATCTTGTCGTCCTCCAGCGCGATCAGCGTTTCCATGCCGGGGCGCAGCCAGCCGACGGTGGAGTTGGACGTGCCGAAGTCGATACCACAGGCACGGGCTGGAGATGCGTTTTTCATGTCTATCAGGTTCCGGTTAAAAAACGGCCGCGCAGTGTATGCCAGTGCGGCGCAGATTCGAAGGCCGACTATCCGCTAAATCTCGGTAATTAGCGCCTTGATAAGATGGCCCGATGCCCCAAACTTGTCTGCATTGGCCCTGGCAGCCATTGGGATGGTCAAAAGAACCGCCCGCCGCTGCCGATAAACTTCTAATGCGCTGTCCGGTCACAAACTTGAGATCGGTCAAACCTCGTGCGGCAATTAAGAGCATGCTGAGGCTGATGGCGCGATTTTGATAATGGATGGTGATTCCACGATGGACTTCAAAGACTATTACAAGATTCTCGGTGTGGAACCGACCGCGGACGATAAGACGATCAAGGCGGCTTATCGCAAGCTGGCGCGCAAATACCACCCCGACGTCAGCAAGGAAAAGGACGCCGAGTCCAAATTCAAGGACGCGTCCGAAGCCTATGAAGCGCTGAAAAGCGCCGACAAGCGCGCCGAATACGACGACTTGCGCAAATACGGCCAGCACGGCCAACCGTTCCAGGGCCCGCCAGGTTGGCAGGGGCGTGGCGGCGGTGGTTTTGGTGGCGGTCAGGACTCGGGCGATTTTTCGGACTTCTTCAGTTCGATCTTCGGTAACCGTGGTCCTGGGTTTGGTGGTGGAGAGTCGCGTCGCAGTGCCGGACGTCGAGGGCAAGACGTGGAAATGGAACTTGGGATCTTTCTGGAAGAAACCCTCTCGAACGAATCGAAGAAGGTCACGTTCCAGGTGCCGCAGTACAACGCTGCCGGCCAGCACGTCAGCAACACCAGCAAAAGCCTGAATGTGAAAATTCCCGCCGGCGTGACCGACGGCGAGCGCATCCGCCTCAAAGGCCAGGGTGCACCGGGCATCGGTGGTGGCGCCAACGGCGACTTGTTCCTGATCATTCGCTTTGCGCCGCATCCGAAGTTCGACGTCGAAGGCGAGGACCTGATCATTACGCTGCCGCTGGCTCCGTGGGAATTGGCGCTGGGCACCGAAGTGGCCGTGCCTACACTGACAGGCAAGATCAACCTCAAGGTGCCGGCCGGTAGCCAGAACGGCCAGCGCATGCGTGCCAAGGGCCACGGCTTGCTGAACAAGGCCGGTCAACGCGGTTATCTGTTCGTGCAATTGAAGGCGGTCATGCCAAAAACCTCGAGCGATGAGGTCAAGGCGTTGTGGCAGGAACTGGCGAAAAAAGCCGCATTCGACCCGAGAGAAAACTTCTGATCCAAGAGACGGAGTAGCCCATCATGAGCAACCCCCTGATCGTTCAACTGGACATGGCAGAATTCTGTGAGGCGACCGATTTGTCGGACGTCTACGTGATCGAAATCGTCGAGCACGGCATCCTCGAACCTCAGGGCAAGCAGCCCAAGGATTGGCGTTTCACCGATTATGAGCTGGCGCTGGCCAAGCGTGCCGCCAAGCTGCGGCACGACCTGGAGCTGGAGTGGGAAGGCGTCGCCCTGGCGCTCGACCTGCTTGAAGAGGTGCAGCAACTGCGGGCCGAGAACCGGATGCTCAAGCAGCGGTTGGCGCGGTTGGTTGTCGAATAGCTGAAGCCAATTCGATTCCTGTAGGAGCCGGCTTGCTGGCGATGAACGATGATGCGGTGAGTCAGACAGACCGCGTTGCCCCCATCGCCAGCAAGCCGGCTCCTACAGTTCATCACCGTGCACGGCGGTCTATCTGGGCAACACCACGGTAAACAGCGTCCCATCAGTTTCGTTCGAACTGACCTCGATCGTCCCGCCGTGCGCATCGACCACTTCCTTGACGATGAACAATCCCAGGCCAAGGCTGGTGGACGGCTGGCCGAGTTCTTCATCGGCGCTGCGTACCAGCGGATCGAAGATCGTACCGATCGCCTCCTCGGGTATCGGCGCTCCAAAGTTATGCACCGTTAGACGAACGGTGTCAGGTTCGCCGGTGAGGGTCACCGTCACATCATGTTTGTTCGACCCATGCTGCAACGCATTGCCGATCAGGTTTTGCAGCAGTTGAGCCAGGCGTCCGGCATCCCACACGCCTGTCGTGTCGCCCTGTGCATGAACTGTCGGATCGCATTCGGGATTACCGGCACAGGCTTCGGCAATCGCTGCGTGGGCGGCATCGGCCAGGTCCATCGGCTTCGGTTCAATTGGCAGGCTCTTGCCCAGGCGACTGCGCACCAGCTCCAGCAAATCGCCGACCATCACCGCCATGTGCCGCGCGCCGCGTTTGATATTGATCGCACAAGCCAGGGCATCGCCTTCAAGCGTGGTTTTGCGCATCAGCATTTCGGTGGACAGGCTCACGGCCTGCAAGGGGGCACGCAGGTCATGGCCGAGAATAGCCAGGAAGATATCCCGCGAATGATTGACCTGTTCGGCATAGGCCGCCGTGGATTCGGCAAGGGCTTCATCGATGGCTTCGTTGAAACGGATCATGTCCTGGAAGTAAGCGAGGTCCGGTGATTCCAGGCTGTTGACCCACAACCGGATCACACAGGCACGCAGGTGACGGAATTCGCTGGTCATCTGCATCAGATCGAAGCCCACGGTATGGCGCAGTTCACCATGACTGGCGCCGGCTTCGTCCAGGCTCGGGGTTTTCTCCGGACTTTCGCCCCTGGCCTTGGCGAGTTGCTCGCTGGCTGTTTGCGCGGTGGTCATGTCCCGCGCTGCTGCCAACAGAATTTCCCTGGCGTGATCACGCAAGGCCACTCGATCCATATTTTCGGCCGCCGGGGTAATCGTCCTGGCGAACTGCTCCCATTCATCGACGATACGGTCTACGTGTTGCCTGATGAATTCGGATAGGCGCATGGTCGGTTTCCTGATGGCAATCCGAGGCATCTTAGCCCCTTTGGCACCCCCTAAAAACTACCACTGCGCCGGCGACCATTCTTTAGTGGCCCCAGGGTGCTAATTAAATATTTTTTAGATCCTGAAATTAAATGCATTGTTGGGCTGGCGCGGTTTTTCAAGTGGTTTTTTAAGCTTTTGTTTTTAATCGCACTCAATAGTCTGGTGGTTCTTTTCATCGCATAAGGATTTGCGAAATGAACGAACTATCGGACGCTCCGGCGTTGCAAGTTATTACCGGGCATGGAAGAAGCAAAGACAATGTTCATCATGATTATTTGCTGGGCAAACTGCCTTCGCCGCTAAAAGACGCACCTGTTTCACGACTGCTTACGATGGCCGATTCGACCGTGGAATTTGCGCAGTGGTATTTGAATGCACGCGCCATCGACCGTCAGTACCTCAAGCAACTGACGGATGAGCGCTGGCGCCTTCAGGTCCCGTTGGACGACGTGTTGGAGAATGTACAGCGGGACATTCTTGCCTTTGCCGAACCGTTGCTCGTTAAAGCATTAAAGGACCAGCTGAATCTGGATCTGGACGTCAATGCGACGCTCATTCGCCTGTACATCCCGGCAAAACTGGGCTTTGGCATTGATACCAATGCCAGTCGGCTCAGGCAATCGACGTTGCTGGAAGCGGCGCTTCACAATTTCGAGGCGCCTGAAACGCAGGCCGGTGCGTTTCGCGATGGCTCCGGCATCTTCACCCGGGTCCACGAAAACGAGTTACAGCGGCATACGCTGACGGTCGAACAATTCGCGGCCCTGTGCCGGACGCTTGATATCGGCGCGCACTATCAGTGTCACCTCAAGGCAGCACTGATGCCCGAAGATATCGCGGCCAAGGCAATAATCGAGCGGCATCGCATGGCCAGTGAAAAAGCCATCTTCAACGAATCTGCGCTGATTGCCTATTTGAAAAACGACATCAGTTCCTATGGCTACGGGAAACTTCAGCAAATTCGTGACAATGAAAAAGGCATTGCGTGGAATCATCGTCCTTTGCAATGCCATCGACTTTCGTTAATGGGCTTCAGGTTGTCCGGCATCCTGTTGTTCAGTGCAGTGGCAGACCCCACTGAAGTTAAAAGAATTTACGACAGTCTGGTTCCCCGGCACCAACGCACACTGATGGAATGGTCCAGGCGTTTGACGCTGCTACCGGGCCAGGAGTTTGAGCAGTTCAAATTACTCGAAGCGTTTTTCGCCAATGGCCCCAACGGTCTTGTCGACGCCACTTTGCAAAGGGAAGATGGTTTTCAACAAAGCCGTCTCGACGGGACGTTGATCGCTTATGTCCCGGATGATCCTGACCATCCCTTCAAAGAGTATGCGTCCTTCACTGACTTCATGAAGGAACTGACGAGCCAGTTGCGCTCGCCAGACTATCAACAGTTTTTCAGCCGATTCGTGGCACAAAAAGACCATGGCAAATTCTTTGCCCGGGTTCGCGAGCGTTTCACCACGTTCACCTGGACGCAGCGTGAGCCGCTGGACATGGGGCCGTGGTGGCGAGAGACCGCGGTTGAAAACGCCAACGCAGAACCCATCACCAACATCATTACTGGCGATATTTGGCCGCAAATCGGTCGCTGGCGCAGGGACAAGGCGATAGCGGATGCGCGGCACATCGCGGTGCCGACCGACGATGAAGACGCGACCACTCGCTGGAATCGGTTGACCAGCTATCTGAGCATCGGCTGGAACGTGTTCAACTTCGGCGCGATGTTGGTTCCCGGCCTGGGCGAAGCGATGTTGGCGGTCATGGTCGGGCAGATGCTGTTCGAAACCATGGAAGGTATCGAGGCGTGGAGCAAGGGCGACAGGGACGAAGCGGCGGCCCATCTGACCAGTGTCATGATCAATTTTGCGCAACTGGCAATCATGGCGGCGGGGCATGTGTTGCCCGCCGGTGCGGCGGCGTCGGTCAAACCCTCGGCCTTCATCGATCAGTTGCAAAAGGTTGAGTTGCCTGACGGCAAGACGCGCCTCTGGAAGCCGGACCTGTCGCCCTACGCCCATGACCTGACGTTGCCGAAAGCGACGAAGCCAGGCGAACAAGGGCTGTTCCGGCACAGCGAAAAAACCATCCTGAAGCATGAAAACAAATACTTCGAAGTCAGAAACGACCCACTCACGGGCCAGCCACGCCTGCAACATCCGGATCGGCCGCAGGCGTATCAACCCACACTCGAACACGACGGTGCCGGTGTGTGGAAGACCGAGCTCGACCGACCCGTCGAGTGGGGCAAAATCACGCTCATGCGGCGCCTGGGGTTGGCGGTTGAGGATTTGTCCGAGGCCACGTTGGAGCAGATTCGTATCGCCAGCGGTGTCGAAGAAGACCTGTTGCGACGGCTGCATGTCGTCAACGAACCACCGCCCGCGCTGCTGACCGACACGATCGAACGCTTCAAGATCTGGGCTGATGTGCAAAAGCTGCCCGGGCAGATAGTGCTCGATGAGGTTCCCGAAGCGTTCATCGAGCAGGTGCCCCGTTTGCTGGTGGAGCTGCCGGGCTGGCCTGAGCAAAAAAGCATCGAGCTTTTTGACGACGCCGAGCAGTCGGGCCGCTCGATCAAATACGGCAATCTCGACGCGTCGCCGGCCGATACGCTGAGGATAAGCCGTGCCGAGGTCGGTGCCGGGAAACTTCCGGAGCTGGCCGTGAAGTTTGTCAATGAAGCCGACATCCATGCGTTGTTCGGACAGAGTATTTCCACTGACGAGCATATCCGCATCGACGCCTTGAAAAACAGGCTCGCGGGGCGGGCAGGCAGTCATCCGGGACCTTTGTTTGACGCGCTCAATCGCCGTTTGCAGCAGACAGACAATCGGCAAGTGCTGGCGCTTCAGGACGCCTTCAGCAACCTCCCGACGGTGATCGCCCGTGAGTTGCTGGCCGACATCGAACCGCAGGACTTGCTCAATATCACCGAGTCTTCGCGCATTCCCTTGCAGCTCAGAGAGCGCACGCGGCTGGCCTTGCGCACATTACGCGCCGTACGCGCTTACGAAGGGCTTTACCTCGATGGTGCGTACGGTGTCGATAGCGAGCGATTGGCGTTGCATTCGTTGCAAGCGTTGCCCGACTGGCCCGCAAACGTGCGGATCGAAATCCGCGAATACTCATTCGACGGACCACTGCGCGACAGTGTGGGCCCGGCAGATGCCGCCGTTCGCCGAGTCCTTGTCAGCGAGGACGGTCAGTACCAGGCCCGCGATGCCGATGATCTTCATCTGCATGGGGCCGATGACCTTTATGCGTCTATGTTGCATGCCCTGCCTGATGCTGAGCGCAACGCGCTGGGGTACCGGATCAATCAAGGCACGACGCTCAAGCACGCCATTCAAAAAACGCCATTGCCACGGGACAGGTTCAACGCGCTTCTGGCGGATAACCCTGTTCGAAAACCCGCGTACGATCCAGCCACGATGCGTCTGCGTGGCGGCATGCGCGGGATGGCTCAAGGTCTGCGTCGAGTTCAGGGGCAAATAACGCCGCAAGAGCGGGTTCGCGTCGTTCGGCCCGGATGGACAGAGGCCGAAGCTCAGTCCTATCTGCAAGCGGGGGGCAGCGACGTCAGTCTTGAGCAGAGGGCGAGTGCTCTGGAGGAGGAGTTCGATCGGCTCAATGCCAATTTTCAACGTTGGCTGAGCTCGCCAACCGAAGCGTTCCGCTACACGTCCACCGGTATCGCCGAATGGCAGTCCAGAAACGCGGTGTACAAAGCGGTCAGGGAATGTTGGCAGCAAATCGGCTTGCGCGATGTGGATTCGTACGGCGAGCTGCGAGGCTTCGTGCTCGACCTCGAGAACCTGCCGCTGGGGCGGCATCTGCGCACGATGCCCGCACTGGAGGGCAACTTCGATCACGTCACTCGCCTTAATCTGAACGGAACCGAATTGACCGACGCTCATGCTTCATTGCTCGATCATTTCCCCCGATTGCGCTCGCTCAACATCAACGGTAATGCGCTTACCCGACTTCCTCGTGCCATCGGCCGCATGCGCGCGCTGACGGAGTTGAACCTGCGCGCAAACCGCATTGTCCTGGATGCGCAAGGCGTCGCAGACCTGCGCAACCTGACGCGGCTTCAGATCCTGGACCTGCACAGCAATCCCCTGGGGCAGGTTCCGGATATTGGCAGCATGCGCATGTTGCATACGCTGATCCTGGCCGATACCGGCATTCGGACCTGGCCGGATGGGTTGTTCGCGCAGCCACGGTTCCGGCATTTTTACCTGGACATGCAGCGCAACGAAATCACCTACGTGCCCATGGTCACGCGTGGCTCGGTCCAGGCGGAATTGCTGGCGCGTACGTTGTTGAGCCGGGAGCCGGAGTTTTTGCCGGCCTTCAATCTGCAAACGCTCAGGGAGTTCATCGCGTCCGTTGGCATGGACCCTGATCGACCGTATCCGCCTCGTGGCGTGCGCGACAGCCTCGACTGGGAAGCTGGCTTGACCCGGCCGGAGTGGGTGGCCAGACAGGAGGTGTGGAACAGCGTCGAGGATGAGCACGGTTCGGTTGGCTTCTTCAACGAGATTCGCAAACTCACCGAATCGGGGCATTTCAATCGCGACCCCAGGTTTCGGGTCGACATGACCGCCAAGGTCTGGCGAATGCTCGATGCGATGTCGAAAAATACCGAGCTGCGGCAAAAACTCTTCACCCTGACCACCGTACCCACGGCGTGCGTCGATGCTGGGGCGCAGCTGTTCAACGCCATGGGGATGGAGGTGTTGATTCATGAAGCTTATGAACTGGCAAATCCCGCGCTGGTCGAGGGTGAGCTGGTATCGCTGGCGCAGGGCAAGTCACGTCTGGATGAACTGAGCAGGATTGCCCGCAAAACGATTTCCGAGCGCGAGGCGATGGGTGAGGAATTCAGGCGCGTCAATGCAGCGGGCGAGGTCACCGGCACGATTGATGAGGTTGAAGTTCACCTGGCATTCATGACGGATCTTGCCGACCGGTTGGACCTGCCCTGGCAGTCGCGAAAAATGCAGTTCAGAAAAATCGCCGGCGTCACGAACGCGATGATCGAAGATGCATTCCATCGTGTACTGAACCTTGAGGCGGGTGAATTGCTCGACGATTTGCTGATCGAGCAGCCGTTCTGGTCATCCTATGTCGAGGGTTCCAACCGGGGGGTTATCAAAGGTTTCAGACGCCGGATTGAGGCCACGATCGAGTTCTACTCAGCGCTTGAAAAACGAGCCACCGACACAACGCTTTCCCTTGAGCAAAAGGCACAGTTGAAGGAAGAGCTCAGGGTGCTCGGTGCTGAATTGAACAGACCGGAAAGCGCGTTTGCGCCGGGACGGGTCATGACCGAAGCGGAATACTCCGCCGAGCTGGAAGTCATCGACGAAGACAAGAAAGCCTTTATCAAAACGTTCACACGCCAGGCAATCGAACGGGCAAAACTGCAACGGGTAGAAATCCCTTTCACCGTACAGCCGAACAGTTGATCGCTGCGGCTTTGCATCGGAGCCTGGCCAGCCAGGCTCCGGTGATTTGGCCGATTAAAACAGGAAGTAACGCTGGGCCATCGGCAGTACATCCGCGGGCTCGCACCAAAGCAGAACGCCGTCGGCCTTGACCTGATACGTCTGCGGGTCGACATCGATACTCGGCAGGTAGTCGTTGTGGATCAAGTCGGTTTTCTGCACGTCGCGGCAGCCTTTGACCACAGCGATTTTCTTCTTCAAGCCCAGCGCTTCGGGAAGTCCTGCCTCCTGCGCCGCCTGGCTGATGAACGTCAGGCTGGTGGCGTGCAACGAGCCGCCGTAGCTGGCGAACATCGGGCGGTAGTGCACCGGTTGCGGCGTCGGAATCGAGGCGTTGGCATCACCCATCAGGCTGGCCGCAATGGCCCCGCCCTTGAGGATCAACGTTGGTTTTACCCCGAAAAACGCGGGGCGCCACAGCACCAGGTCGGCCCATTTGCCCACTTCGATAGAGCCCACTTCATGGCTGATGCCGTGGGTGATCGCCGGGTTGATGGTGTACTTGGCGATGTAACGTTTGGCGCGGAAGTTGTCGTTGCCTTCGCCATCCCCCGGCAGTGGGCCGCGCTGCTTTTTCATTTTGTCGGCGGTCTGCCAGGTGCGCGTAATGACTTCACCGACCCGGCCCATGGCCTGGCTGTCGGAGCTGATCATCGAGAACGCACCGAGGTCGTGGAGGATGTCTTCGGCGGCAATCGTTTCGCGGCGGATGCGGCTTTCGGCGAAGGCCACGTCTTCGGCAATGCTCGGGTCCAGGTGATGGCAGACCATCAGCATGTCGAGGTGTTCGTCGATGGTGTTGCGGGTGAAGGGCCGGGTCGGGTTGGTCGAGCTTGGCAGCACGTTGGTAAAGCCGCAGGCCTTGATGATGTCCGGTGCGTGACCGCCGCCCGCGCCTTCGGTGTGGTAAGTGTGGATGGTGCGGCCCTTGAAGGCGGCGAGGGTGGTCTCGACGAAACCGGATTCGTTGAGGGTGTCGGTGTGAATCGCCACCTGCACGTCGTACTGATCGGCCACCGTCAGGCAGTTGTCGATACTCGCCGGGGTGGTGCCCCAGTCTTCGTGCAACTTGAGGCCGATGGCGCCGGCCTTGACCTGCTCGATCAACGGCTCCGGCAGGCTGGCGTTGCCCTTGCCCGTCAGGCCGATGTTCATCGGGAAGGCGTCCGCCGCTTGAAGCATCCGCGCCAGGTGCCATGGGCCGGAGGTGCAAGTGGTGGCGTTGGTCCCGGTGGCCGGGCCGGTGCCGCCGCCGATCATGGTGGTCACGCCGCTCATCAACGCCTCTTCGATCTGCTGCGGGCAGATGAAGTGGATGTGGGTGTCGATGCCGCCGGCGGTGAGGATCATGCCTTCGCCGGCGATCACTTCAGTGCTGGCGCCGATGGCGATGGTGACGTTCGGCTGCACGTCCGGGTTGCCGGCCTTGCCGATGCCTGCGACGCGCCCGTCCTTGAGGCCAACGTCGGCTTTGACGATGCCCCAGTGGTCGATGATCAGCGCGTTGGTGATCACCGTGTCGACGACTTCGGCGGCCAGCAGCTGGCTTTGGCCCTGGCCGTCGCGGATGACTTTGCCGCCGCCGAATTTCACTTCTTCGCCGTAGGTGGTGAAGTCTTTCTCCACCTCGATCCACAGCTCGGTGTCGGCCAGGCGGACCTTGTCACCGACGGTGGGGCCGAACATGTCGGCGTAGGCTTGACGGGAAATCTTCATGTGCTTGCCTTAGGAATTAATTGAATGGGAGATCGCATTCGCGGGCAAGCCTCGCTCCTACAGGGTTCGTGCTGCGGACGACACATGACCTGTAGGAGCGAGGCTTGCCCGCGAAGAGGCCGGTACAGGCTGCACATGACTTACAGGTCACCCATGACCCGCCCGGCAAACCCGAACACCCGGCGATGCCCGGCCAGGTCCACCAGCTCGACCTCGCGGCTCTGCCCCGGTTCGAAGCGCACGGCGGTGCCGGCGGGGATGTTCAGGCGCATGCCGCGACTGGCGGCGCGGTCGAAGGTCAGGGCGTCGTTGGTTTCGAAAAAATGGTAGTGCGAGCCGACCTGGATCGGCCGGTCGCCACTATTGGCCACTTTCAGGCTGACAGTGCGGCGGCCGACGTTGAGTTCGATGTCGCCGGGCTGGATCTGGTATTCACCGGGAATCATCAATGGGCTCCTTGGAGAATCTTGTAGTAGAGGGCAGTCGGCTTGTAACGACCGCTCGGGTCGCAGGCGTAGTCGGGAATTTCTCCCGCACGGGTGTAGCCCAGGGCCTTGTAGAAATCCTCGGCCGGGGAACCGGCTTCAGTGTCGAGGTAAAGCATGCCGCGCTTGTGCTGGATCGCGGCCTGTTCCAGGGCGTTCATCAATTGTTGGCCCAACCCGCGGCGGCGCGCGTGTTCACGCACCAGCAGCTTCTGCACTTCGGCGCGGTTCAGGCCGTTGGCTTTCTGGCACAAAGTCAGTTGCACACTGGCCTGCACTTGCTCGTCCTTGACCACCACCCACAGCAGCACGTTGCCCTTGTTCAGCTCCTCTTGAACGCCATCGAACCAGGCGCGTGCCTGTGTGGCATCCAGATCGGCCATGAACCCGACACTGGCGCCATAGCTGACCGCGTCGAGCAGCAGATCAATCAAACCCTGACGATAGTGCGCAAAGCTTTCAACATTGACGCGGCGCAGTTGGGCGGCGTTCATCGGGCATTACTCCTTGTTGGCGGGCGGCGGCTCCGCGCCAGGATTGAGGGTCAGTTGCATGAAGGTCAGGTCCAGCCAGCGACCGAACTTGGTGCCCACTTGAGGCATTTGCCCGGTGGTCACGAAGCCGACGCGTTCATGCAGGCGGATGGAAGCGGCATTGCCGCTTTCGATGGCCGCGACCATCACATGCTTGTCGCAGCCTTTGGCGCGCTCGATCAACACGTCCATCAATTGCGGACCCAGTCCATTGCCGCGTTGATCGCTGCGTACGTAGACCGAGTGCTCGACGGTGTGGCGGAAACCGTCGAACGGTCGCCAGTCACCGAATGAAGCGTAGCCGAGTACATTGTTATCGCCGTCGACGATCACCAGGATCGGATAGCCCTGGGCTTGCCGGGTGCTGAACCAGGCCTGGCGGTTGCCCAGGTCCACGGCCTGTTCGTTCCAGATCGCCGTGGTGTTGAGCACGGCGTCGTTGTAGATGTCGCGGATTGCCGGCAGATCGGCGTGCACCGCATCGCGGATGTGGTAAGTCATGGCGCGGCCTCAGGCGATGGGTTGGTGGACGGTGACCAGTTTGGTCCCGTCGGGGAAGGTGGCTTCGACCTGGATCTCCGGGATCATTTCCGGGATGCCTTCCATCACTTGTTCGCGGCTGAGCAGGGTGGTGCCGAAGTGCATCAGCTCGGCCACCGTCTGGCCGTCACGCGCGCCTTCGAGCAGCGCTGCGGAGATGTAGGCCATGGCTTCCGGGTAGTTGAGTTTCACGCCGCGCGCCAAACGCCGCTCGGCCACGAGGCCGGCGGTGAAGATCAGCAGCTTGTCTTTTTCGCGTGGGGTCAGGTCCATCGTAAAAATCCATAATCGGCAGATTAAAAAATCACTACAACCTCTGTAGGAGCGAGGCTTGCCCGCGAATGCTGCGCCTCGGTTTAACTGATTGACCGCGTTATCGTTCTTCGCGGGCAAGCCTCGCTCCTACAGGGGGATTGTGTTCAGGTGCTCCATATTCTGGGTGGGACGGCGTCTCGACCGAGCAACGCAGGCCTGAGCAATCGCCACAAATCAATCAACCAGCCTCGCGCCAACAGCGCCTCGCTGGCCAGGCACCGAGCCACCAACAGGCCCGGCAACTGGGTCAAATCCCCGCGTACGTCATTGGGCAGCGAGCGACAGGTTTCCAGCAGTTCACTGTCAATCTCCCCCGTCACCAACAACGTCGCAAACACCGGTTGCCCATCCAGGCCAATCGGCGAATCGAGCAACCCGTCATCCCCGACAATGCGCTGGCGTTCGTGCCAGAGCAACTGGCCGTCGCGGCGGATATCCAGCTGCGCCTGAAAATGCCCGAGGTCAAAGCGCTCGCCACTGGCCGGACGACCCAGTGCCACCACGTCCCAGTAAAACAACCGCGCATCACCTTCCAGATCAATGGATGTGTTGAGTTCTGCCTGGGCGGCGCTGAAGATAATCGTCTCTTGTGGTAACCACTCCAGTGTCGCGCCGTTGGCCACTTTCAGATCAAGTGTCTGATAAGCCGGCCCTGCCGCGCGATACCACTTGGCCGCGCCGGGGCTGGTGATTTGTGCCCACGCATCGCGGCCAACGCTGGCGCTGATGTCCAGCCGATCACCGCCGGCAATCCCGCCGGGCGGATGCACGATGATGTGCTGGCAAACCTCGGGCCCTTCGGCGTACAGATGCTTTTGCACCCGCAGCGGCCCTTTATGCCGACGCTGAACCGGGCGTGTACTGTCGCCGAATCGGGCGTAGCCCAGTTCCAGCTCGGCGTGCCAGCTAGGCGTGAACAGCGTTGTGTGGGCAGGTAAATTCATGATGTCTAATTATCGTTAGGACGCTACAGATTAGATCGTAACCAAGCCACGCACACCCTCGGCTTCCATATTTTCGCCGCGACCCTGCTGCACGATCTCGCCGCGGGACATCACCAGGTATTGATCGGCCAGTTCAGCGGCGAAATCGTAGAACTGCTCCACCAGCAGAATCGCCATGTCGCCGCGTGCCGCAAGCTTCTTGATGACCGCGCCGATCTCCTTGATCACCGACGGCTGGATGCCCTCGGTCGGCTCGTCGAGGATCAGCAGCCGAGGACGGCTGGCCAGCGCCCGGCCGATTGCCAGTTGCTGCTGTTGGCCACCAGACAGGTCACCGCCGCGTCGTTGCTTCATTTGCAGCAACACCGGGAAGAGCTCGTAGATGAACGCCGGGACTTCTTTCGCTTCGCTGCCCGGAAATCGTGACAGGCCCATCAGCAGGTTTTCCTCCACCGTCAGCCGACCGAAAATCTCCCGGCCCTGAGGCACGTAAGCGATCCCGGCATGCACCCGCTGGTGTGGCTTGAACGTGGTGATCGGTTTGCCTTCCCAGTTCACCGCGCCTTCTTTGGCCGGCAGCAAACCCATCAGGCATTTGAGCAGCGTGGTCTTGCCCACACCGTTGCGCCCGAGCAGGCAGGTGACTTCACCGACTTTCACGTCAAACGTCAGGCCGCGCAGGATGTGGCTACCGCCGTAGTACTGGTGCAGCTTGTCGACTTGCAGCATTTCTGAAATCTCCTCAATCCCTGTAGGAGCGAGGCTTGCCCGCGAAAAACGATGACGCGGTCTTCCAGTTGCACCGCGGCGCTCCCTTCGCGGGCAAGCCTCGCTCCTACAAAAGCAACATCATCTTCCGAGATAAACCTCGATCACCCGCTCGTTATCCTGCACCTGCTCCAGCGACCCTTCGGCCAGCACGCTGCCCTGGTGCAACACGGTGACGTGGTCGGCAATCGAGCCGACAAACCCCATGTCGTGTTCCACCACCATCAGCGAATGCTTGCCCGCCAGACTCTTGAACAGCTCGGCGGTGAATTCGGTTTCGGCGTCGGTCATGCCCGCCACGGGTTCGTCGAGCAGCAGCAATTGCGGGTCTTGCATCAACAACATGCCGATCTCCAGAAACTGCTTCTGCCCGTGGGACAACAAGCCCGCCGGGCGATTGACCGAGGTAGTCAGGCGAATGGTTTCCAGCACTTCGCTGATGCGATCTTTCTGTTCGCCACTCAGGCGAGCTCGCAGGCTGGCCCACACCGACTTGTCGGTTTTCTGCGCCAGTTCGAGGTTTTCAAACACGCTCAGCGCTTCAAATACTGTCGGCTTCTGAAACTTGCGCCCGATGCCGGCCTGAGCAATTTGCACTTCGCTCATCTGCGTCAGATCGAGGGTTTCACCGAACCAGGCTTTGCCATGGCTGGGGCGCGTCTTGCCGGTGATCACGTCCATCAGCGTGGTCTTGCCCGCGCCATTGGGACCGATGATGCAGCGCAATTCGCCGACGCCGATGTACAGGTTCAAATCGTTCAGTGCCTTGAAACCATCGAAGCTGACGCTGATGTCTTCCAGGGTCAGGATGGTGCCGTGGCGGGTATTCAGGCCGGGGCCGACGCGTTGGCCGAGGCCGATGGCATCGCGGCTGGTGCCGGCGTCCTTGTTCGGCTGCGGTGGATAGAAGGCCGGCTCGAGCATGAATTCAGCCGTCGCAGTCACTCTCATTGGTCACCCCTTTTCTTCAGCAGGCCGATCACGCCCTTGGGCAGGTACAAGGTCACGACGATGAACAGCGCGCCGAGGAAGAACAGCCAGTACTCGGGGAACGCCACGGTGAACCAGCTCTTCATGCCGTTGACCACGCCGGCGCCCAGCAACGGGCCGATCAGCGTGCCGCGACCGCCGAGCGCGACCCAGACGGCGGCCTCGATGGAGTTGGTTGGTGACATTTCGCTCGGGTTGATGATGCCGACTTGCGGCACGTACAGCGCTCCCGCGAGACCGCACAACACTGCGCTCAAGACCCAGACAAACAGCTTGAAACCGCGCGGGTCATAGCCACAAAACATCAGGCGGTTTTCGGCATCGCGCAGCGCGGTCAGCACTCGACCGAATTTGCTTTGCGCCAATCGCCAGCCGATAAACAGGCTCGCCACCAGCAACACCACCGTGGCGAAAAACAACACCGCGCGCGTCCCCGGTTCGGTAATGCCAAAGCCAAGAATGGTGCGGAAGTTGGTGAAGCCATTGTTGCCGCCAAACCCGGTTTCGTTGCGGAAGAACAGCAGCATCCCGGCGAAGGTCAGGGCCTGGGTCATGATCGAGAAATACACACCTTTGATCCGCGAGCGGAAGGCAAAGAAGCCGAACACCAACGCCAGCAATCCGGGCGCCAACACCACCAGACACATCGACCAGAGGAAGCTGCTGGTACCGGTCCAGTACCACGGCAATTCGGTCCACGACAGGAAAGTCATGAACGCTGGCAAGGCATCGCCCGAGGCCTGGCGCATCAGGTACATGCCCATCGCGTAACCGCCAAGGGCAAAGAACAGACCGTGACCGAGGGACAGCAGGCCGGCGTAACCCCAGACCAGATCGAGGGCGAGGGCGACGATGGCGTAGCAAAGAATCTTGCCCACCAGGGTCAGCGTGTAGGCCGAGACATGGAAGGCGCTGTCTGGCGACAACAGCGACAGCAGCGGCAACGTCAACAGCAAAACAAGGATCACCGCACCGACGGCAATCGTGACTTTGGGGCCGGCCTTTTGGCTGGCCGTGAGCATCAGGGGCTGGTTCATCAGTCGATCACCCGTCCTTTCAGTGCGAAGAGGCCTTGCGGACGTTTCTGGATGAACAGAATGATCAGCGCGAGGATCAGGATCTTGCCGAGTACGGCGCCGATCTGCGGTTCGAGAATCTTGTTGGCGATGCCCAGCCCGAACGCGGCGAGCACGCTACCGGCCAACTGCCCGACGCCGCCGAGCACCACCACCAGGAACGAGTCGATGATGTAGCTCTGGCCGAGGTCCGGGCCGACGTTGCCGATCTGACTCAGCGCCACGCCGCCAAGGCCGGCTATGCCCGAGCCGAGGCCGAAGGCGAGCATGTCCACACGTCCGGTGGGCACGCCGCAGCAGGCGGCCATGTTGCGGTTCTGGGTGACGGCGCGCACGTTCAGGCCCAGGCGTGTCTTGTTCAACAGCAGCCAGGTCAGCACCACCACAAACAGAGCGAAGGCGATGATCACGATGCGGTTGTACGGCAGCACCAGGTTCGGCAACACCTGGATCCCGCCCGACAACCATGCCGGGTTGGCGACTTCGACGTTCTGCGCGCCGAACACCAATCGAACAAGCTGGATCAGCATCAGGCTGATACCCCACGTGGCGAGCAGGGTCTCCAGTGGGCGGCCGTAGAGGTGGCGAATCACCGTGCGTTCCAGCGCCATGCCAATCGCCGCCGTGACGAAAAACGCCACCGGCAACGCGATCAATGGGTAGAACTCGATGGCTTGCGGGGCAAAGCGCTGGAACAGCAACTGCACGACGTAAGTCGAGTAGGCGCCGAGCATCAGCATCTCACCGTGGGCCATGTTGATCACGCCGAGCAGGCCGAACGTGATCGCCAGCCCGAGCGCCGCGAGCAGCAGGATCGAACCGAGGGACATGCCACTGAAGGCCTGGCCGAGCATCTCGCCGATCAGCAGTTTGCGTTTGACTTGGGCTAGGCTGGTTTCGGCGGCGGTACGCACATTGGCGTCAGCTTCGACACCCGGCTCCAGCAGACTCTCCAGTCGAGTGCGAGCCAGTGGATCGCCGGTTTCACCGAGCAGGCGCACAGCGGCAAGGCGTACGGCCGGGTCGGTGTCCACCAGTTGCAGGTTGGCCAGCGCGAGGCTGAGCGCGGCGTGAACATTTTCGTCGTGTTCGCCAGCCAGTTGCTGGTCGAGGAATTTCAGCTGCGCCGGTTTTGCGCTTTTCTGCAATTGCTGCGCGGCGGCCAGACGGGTTTTGGCGTCGGTGGCGAGCAATTGATGGCTGGCCAGTGCGGTGTCGATCAGCCCCCGCAGGCGATTGTTCAGGCGCAAGGTTTTCGGTTGGCCGTCGACCGTCAACTCGCCTTGTTGCAGGGCGTTGATCAGTTCGACACGGACCGGATCGGGCTGCGCGGCCCAGGCTTCCAGCAGTTTTGCTTGCTGCACAGGGTTGGCGGCGACGAAGTCTTCGGCGTCGCCGGCATGCGTGGCCATCGGCAACAGCAACGCGAGGGTAAGGATGAAACGGTAAAAAGCGGTGGGCATATCAAATGTCCTGGTCATACGCGGACCTTGTAGGAGCCGGCTTGCTGCGGGCGGCGTTCCGACGATGGCGGTGCATCAGGCAAACCGTGTGATGCTGATCGCCAGCAAGCCGGCTCCTACAGGATTTGTGTCGGGCACGAACGATGTATTCGGCCCGACATCCAGGTGGCTTAGTTGCTCTTCACCGCATACTCCGGCTTCTTGTCGTTGCCAGGAATGAACGGGCTCCACGGCTGGGCACGGATCGGCCCTTCGGTCTGCCACACAACGTTGAACTGACCGTCCGCCTGGATCTCGCCGATCATCACCGGCTTGTGCAGGTGGTGGTTGGTCTTGTCCATGGTCAGGGTGTAACCGGACGGCGCGGCAAAGGTCTGGCCAGCGAGGGCTTCGCGGACTTTGTCGACGTCGGTGGACTTGGCTTTTTCCGCTGCTTGCGCCCACATGTGAATGCCGACGTAGGTGGCTTCCATCGGGTCGTTGGTCACCGCTTTGTCGGCGCCCGGCAGGTTGTGTTTCTTCGCATAGGCTTTCCAGTCGGCGACGAATTTCTTGTTCGCCGGGTTCTCCACCGACTCAAAGTAGTTCCACGCCGCGAGATTGCCCACCAGCGGTTTGGTGTCGATGCCGCGCAGTTCTTCTTCACCGACCGAGAACGCCACGACCGGAACATCGGTGGCTTTCAGGCCCTGGTTGGCCAGCTCTTTATAGAACGGCACGTTGGAGTCGCCGTTGACGGTGGAGATGACCGCAGTCTTGCCACCTGCCGAGAATTTTTTGATGTTGGCGACGATGGTTTGATAGTCGCTGTGACCGAACGGGGTGTAGACCTCTTCGATGTCCTTGTCCGCCACACCTTTGGAGTGCAGGAACGAACGCAGGATCTTGTTGGTAGTGCGCGGGTAGACGTAGTCGGTGCCGAGCAGGAAGTAACGCTTGGCAGCGCCGCCTTCTTCGCTCATCAGGTACTCGACTGCCGGAATCGCCTGTTGGTTCGGCGCGGCGCCGGTGTAGAACACGTTCGGCGACATCTCTTCGCCTTCGTACTGCACCGGGTAGAACAGCAGGCCATTGAGCTCTTCGAACACCGGCAGCACCGATTTACGCGACACCGAGGTCCAGCAACCGAACACCACGGCGACCTTGTCCTGGGTTAGCAACTGACGACCCTTTTCTGCGAACAGCGGCCAGTTCGACGCCGGGTCGACCACCACCGGTTCCAGCATCTTGCCGTTCACGCCGCCCTTGGCGTTGATCTCGTCGATGGTCATCAACGCCATGTCTTTGAGGGACGTTTCGGAGATCGCCATGGTGCCGGACAACGAATGCAGAATACCGACCTTGATGGTCTCGGCGGCCTGGACAGTCCAGGTCATGCCCATCGCGGCAATGCTTGCCGTGAGTGTAAAAGCCTTGATCAAGCTGCGACGCTTCATTGTGCGATCTCCATGAACTTATGAGTTTTCTTGGTTGGCAGATGCGGACTACTGAAGGCTGTTTTGCAAGGGCTGTGCCCAGTCGGAAAAAGGCAGGGAAGTGTCGTATTAGAGCGGTTGCGCGGTTGGGGTGGCGCACCATGAAGGATCGCGGCTGGCGCGTTGGTGCGAGGAGGTGCGCCACATTGGGGCGAAGAACTTGCAGACGACATTGATCCAATGTGGGAGCGAGCCTGCTCGCGATTGCGGTGTGTCAGACATGTAAAGGGTGACTGATACGCCCTCATCGCGAGCAGGCTCGCTCCCACAGTTTTGATTGATGTGAGTCAGCGGCGGCGCATGAGGCCGATGAAGAACAGACCTCCAATGGCAGCGGTGGCCACGCCAATGGGCAGGTCTTCGGGAGCGATCAACGTTCGAGCGGCGACATCAACCCACACCAGAAATACGCTCCCCAGCAACACGCACACCGGCAGCAATCGCCGGTGTTCGGCCCCGACCAGTCGCCGCGCAATGTGCGGCACCATCAGCCCGACAAATCCGATCGACCCACTGATCGACACCAGCACTCCGGTCATCAACGAGGCAATCAAAAACACCCGCAACCGTACGGTGCGGGCGTTGAGCCCAAGGGTCACGGCCGTCTGTTCACCGGCCATCAACGCGTTCAGTGGTCGAGCCATGCCAAGCAACAAAACCAGCCCGAGCAGCACACTGGCGGCCGGCACCGCGAGCAATTCCCAGCGTGCCAGCCCGAGCCCGCCGAGCATCCAGAACATCACCGCCGAACTGGCGCGATGATCGCCGAGAAACAGCAGCAGATTGGCGATGGCCATCATCACGAACGATACCGCCACACCGCACAGCAGCAGCCGATCACTGTCCAGCCGACCGTTGCGGTTGGCGATCATCAGCACGATCAGCATGCTCAGCAGCGCGCCGATAAATGCAGCGATGGGCAAGGTCAGCAGGCCGACGATTTCACCGACATGCAGCACCACGATCACCGCACCGAGGGTGGCGCCGGAGGTCACGCCGAGCAGGTGCGGATCGGCCAGCGGATTGCGCGTCACCGCTTGCAGCACTGCGCCGATCAGCGCCAGGCCGGCACCGACCAAGGCACCGAGCAACATGCGCGGTACGCGGATCAGCCACACGATGTGTTCCTGCCCGGCCGTCCAGCTCACCTCGCCAAAACCGAACACCTTGTGCAGCAAAATCCGCCACACCACGTCCACCGGCACCCGCGCCGGGCCGAAGCCCAGCGACACCACGCACGACACCAGCAACAACGCGCCGAGGGCAATCAGCAACAGGGCGTAGCGACTATTGATCATTCGCCGTGGAAACCTTTGGCCAGGGTTTCAACCGCCAGCACGTTGTCGATCCCCGGCGTGGCCTGCACATACGGAATGACGATGAAGCGCTGGTTCTTGATTGCGTCAACCGATTGCAGCGCCTTGTTATCGAGCAGGAATTGCGTCTTCTGCTCGGCAGTCACTTCACCGTAATCGACGATCACGATCACCTGCGGATTGCGCTCGACCACGTTCTCCCAATTCACGCGGGTCCAGCTCGCTTCGACGTCATCCAGAATGTTGCGCCCGCCCGCCGCGTCGATCAGCGCTTGCGGCATGCCCAGGCGACCCGAGGTCATGGCGCGATCTTCGCCGCTGTCATAGAGGAACACCCGTGGTTTGTCGGCCGGCAGATCCTTGCGCACATCAGCGACTTGCGCCTGCATGTCGGCGATCAATGCATTGGCGCGATCCTGCACGTCGAAGATTTTGCCGAGGTTGCGCAGGTCGTTGTAGGTGTCCTCCAGGCTGGCCGGTGCACGCTTCATGACGAAGGCGCAGGACTCGGTCAGCTCATAGACGTTGATGCCCAGCGGCTGCAAGGTTTGCGGCGTGAGATCACCGCCCACGCGCATGCCGTAATCCCAGCCGGCGAAGAAGAAATCGACGTTGGCGTTGAGCAGGGTTTCCACTGAAGGGTATTTGGCCGCCAGCTCCGGCAGGCCATCGAGGATGGCCTGCATCTGGGGCGTGACCGACTTCCAGCCACTGACACCGCTGTAGCCGGCCATGCTCGGTTTGAGGCCGAGGGCGAGCATCATCTGCGTCATGTTGATGTCGTGGCTGACCGCGTGTTTCGGCGCTTGCGTGAAGGTCACGTCGCGGTTGCAGCTCTGGATCGTCAGCGGATATTTCGTTGCTTCGGCAAACGCTTGGCTACTGCCCAGCAACAGAGCAACGCACAGCAGGGAACGCAAAGTCATGGTTGGGTTATCCAGGTGATTCGTGGGTAGCCGTGCAAAGGGTGTTCATCGATCAGCGCTTCGACGCCGAACACATCACGCAGCAGCGGGGCGGTCAGGACTTCTTTTGGTGTGCCGCTGGCGACGATGCGGCCGTGATTGAGCACGTACAGCCGGTCACAGAACGCGGCGGCGAGATTGAGGTCGTGAATGCTCGCCAGGGTGCCGATCCGCAGGCGCTTGACCAGTTGCAATAACTCAAGCTGATAGCGCGGGTCGAGGTGGTTGGTCGGCTCGTCGAGGATCAGCACTTGCGGTTGCTGGGCCAGGGCGCGGGCGAGGATCACGCGTTGTTTTTCGCCGCCGGAGAGCGTGGCGAAAGCGTGGTCTTCGAAACCGTTGAGGCCGACGGATTCCAGTGCTTGCGTTGCAAGATTGCGGTCTTCGAGGGTGTCACCGTCGAACAGGCCTTTGTGCGGTGTGCGGCCCATGGCGACCACTTCATCGACGGTCAGGCCGAAGGCGTCGGGGAACTCCTGCAGCACCACGGCGATGCGTTGCGCGCACCAGCGCGAGGATTGTTTCCAGACGTTGTGGTGGTCGAGCCGGACCTCACCGTTTTCCGGTTTGCTGAAGCGATAGGCGCACCGCAGCAGGCTGGTCTTGCCGCTGCCGTTGGGGCCGATCAACCCGACAAACTCACCGGCGGCCACGTGCAATGAGGCATCACGCAGTTGGAACTGGTGATGACAGTGGCCGTGGCCCTGGGGTGTCCAGGCGAGGTTGGTGAGGTTCAGCGAGGTCATGCATTTACTCAGAGATATTTGGTGATGCTGATGACGCCTTCGCGGGCAAGCCTCGCTCCTACAGGATTCGCGTCGATCACAAAATTTTTGTTCGACACATAAACTGTAGGAGCGAGACTTGCCCGCGAAGGGGTCCTTGAGTCAAAAGGTGTAATCAGCTGTGACAAAGAACGAACGCGGCTCCCCCAGGATCCACTGCTGCCCCTCATTGTATTGGCTTTGCGCATACTGGCGGTCAAACAGATTGTTCACCTGCAACCCCAGCGTCGTATTGCGCAGCGCTTTCCATGACAACGTGGCATCGACGACGGTGTAGCTCGGCAGCTCGTTCTGGTTGGCCATGTCGGCATAACGCGCGTCAACGTAACGCACGCCAGTCCCGGCCTTCAGGTCTTCGCTGAGTGCTTTGCTCAGCCACAGATTCGCCGTGCGACGAGGCACGTCCACCGGGCGATTACCGTTGCGCGACACTGGCACGCCACTGACCACTTCTTCGAAATCGTCGTACTTCGCTTTGACGATGGCCGCGTTGGCCTGCAGTTGCCAGGCGTGTGGCAGTTGCAGATCGAGGCTGGCTTCCAGGCCATTGGACGATTGTTGGCCGACCTGTTGTTTGAGCGTCGGGTTGCCCGGATCGTCGGTCAGCAGTTTCTTTTTGACGATGCGATAAGCCGCCAGCGTCCACTCGCCGCGTTGATCCCAGAACATCTGCTTCACGCCGATCTCGGTCTGTTTCGCCGTGGCCAAGTCATATTGCTGCTGGCTCGGGCTCAGGGAAATCAGGCCGCCGACACCGTCGGTGCTGGTGGCGTACTGACCGTAGAACGAAGTGTCCGGGGTCACGGCGAACACCAGCCCGGCCTTCCAGTTGTTGCCGGTCAGGGTCTTGTCGCTCTGGCTGCCATCGACCAGGTTGTCGCGATCGACGTGCACGTAGTCGCGACGCACACCGGTCACCAGCGACCAGCGCTCGCTCAACTGCGTGCGGTTTTCGGCAAAGGCCGACATCTGTTTGGTGGTGCTCTGGAACTGGTCGCGATACGGATTGGCACTTTCAAAACGGCCACGTTGTGGATGATACAAATCGATCGGCTGGCCATCGGGCAACACGTCATTGAACGGCGAGTTGCTGTCGAGCTGGAAGCGGATGCGGTTGTAATCGACACCGGTCACAGTCTGGCTGTCGAGGCCGAACAGTGAGTGCTTGAAGGTGAAGGTCTGACGGTCGCCGACCTGTTCCTGCCGGTGCCCGATGCCGAAATAGCCGCTGCGGCTAAGCTGCTGTGCGTTGCGGTCGAAGTTATAGTTTTCGGCGTTCTGCCAGCGGCGCTGGGCCTTGAGGTAATACAGCTCGTTGCTTGAACTGACGTTATCGGAAATTTGCCAGTCGCTGGTCAGGCGCGTCCATTGATCGTTGTAGTGCTGCTTGTCGTTGCTGACGTTGTAGTTCTTGTCGCGCAAACCTTCGTGGAATCGGCCGTTGATCAATGGCGTGCCGAAGTAGTTCATCGGGTTCTGGTCGCCGTAGTCGTGGGCGAGGGTAAATGCCAGATCGTCCGTGGCCTGCCAGCGCAGGGCCGCGCTGACGAAGTCGCTGGAGGAATCGCCGCGATCGACCCAACCGTTGCTGCGCAGGCGATTGAGGTTCAAGCGATAACTCAGGGTTTCGCTCAGCGAGCCGCCGCTGTCGAACGCTTGTTGCTGACTGTCGTAAGAGCCGTAACCGAGACGCACGTGGTTTTCGATCTCGCCTTCGAAGGGCTTTTTCGGGATCACATTGACCACCGCACCCGTCGCGCCTTCGCCGTACAACACCGAAGCCGGGCCGCGCAGCACATCGACGCGCTCCACCGACCAGGTGTCGACCGGGAAGGTCACGGTGCCCATGCCGGTGTACATCCGGTTACCGTCATACAACTGCATCACCGAGTTCTGCCCGGTAAAGCCTCGTGCAGACAACGAGGTCCCGCCGTCGCCCGGCGTGCCGGTACGGCTGATCCCGGTGCTGCGCGAGGCTGCGTCCTGCACGCTGCGGTCACCGCGCGCGCGGATCTGTTCGCCAGTCAGGCTTTCCACACTGGCGGGTGTTTCCAGTGCCGTGAGGTTCAGGCGCGAACCGGCGGTGGTCGGCGTGTCGAGGTTGACGGTTTCGTCGTCAACGGCCGGTGCGGTGATGGTGCCGGCGGGCAGCGTCAACGATTGCGCGTGGGCGTTGTTGTTCAGGGCGAGCAGGCAAAGGCCGGACAAGAGGTACTTGTTCATCGGGTGGGTGACACTTCTTCCAAAAGAAAACCCGCAGCAATGGCTGCGGGTTGGGCGGTGCATTTGCGTTATACAGTAACACTAAAAATGACCGTGCGATAAGCGCCCGAAGTCTACAGATCCCTCTAATACGCGCATCTCGGCTGTTTCATGATGAAGATGAGGCTGATTCAGTTTGTCGGGTGAATCGCGACAACAGCACTCGATCCAGCAACCAGACCACCACCAGCGAAACGCCCACCAACGGAAACGCCACTGCCAGCACCAGCATGATCGCTACCCCTGTTTTCCATTTCGGCAGGTCGTGGCGCAGCGGTGGAACACCGAACTTGCCTTGTGGCCGACGCTTCCACCAGATCACCACGCCGCTGACGGCACTGAGCAGAATCATCAGGCAGATCAGCAGCACGATGATCTGGTTGAGCACACCGAACATCTTGCCTTCGTGCAACATCACGCCGGTTTCCGTGGCGCGAGCCACGGGGCCGTAATGTTCCCAGCGCACGTCGGCGAGGACGTTGCCGGTGTACTGATCGATGTGCAGGGTTGCGTCGTTGCGCGGGTCATCGGCGAATACGGCGATGGTGAATACGCCGGTGGCCGTGGTCGGGAAAGTAATGCTGTAACCCGGCTCGACCTTGCGTTGCACGGCGATGTTCTGCACGTCTTGCAGGCTGATGGTCGGGGCGGCGGGGCCGGGTTGCGCACTGTCGTGGGCCATGTGTTCGGCGTGGTCGCCGGACATCGGCATCGGCGTGTTTTCCATCGCCCATGGCACGGTCTGGCGCGTGGCGGTGTTGAGGCTGCGGGCCTCGACGTCGGACTTGGGCATGTCATTCCACATGGCATCCGGGAACACGTTCCAGACCCCGGCGTATTGCTTGCCCCAGAACCCGGTCCAGGTCATGCCGCTGAGCAGCATCACCAGCAGAAACGCGGCACCCCAGAACCCGGTGACGGCATGCAGGTCGCGCCAAAGCACGCGACCGCGACTGCTCAGGCGCGGCCATAAAATGCCGGCCGCCTGACCTCGTGGCCACCACAGGAAGACCCCGGAAACCACCAGCACGATGCCCCAGCCAGCGGCCAGTTCGATCAGCCGGTCACCGACCGTGCCGATCATCAACTCGCCATGAATCGCTCGCGCTATCGCTTGCAGATTCTTCTTGGCGTCTTGCTCGCCGAGGATGTCGCCGTGGTACGGGTCGACGAAAACGTTCAGCTCATTGCCGCCATTGAGTACGACAAATTGCGCGCTGCGTTCGGCGTTGACCGGTGGCAGGTATTGCTTGATCGTCGCTTGTGGATACGCGTCTTTCACCCGCTTGAGCAAGTCGTCGGCCGGGACGCTGTGATGGCCGGCCGGGACGTTCATCAGGCTGTCGTACATCAACGAGTCGAGTTGCGGCTTGAACAGGTAAATGACACCGGTCAGGGCCAGCATCACCATGAATGGCGCGACGAACAGACCGGCATAGAAATGCCAGCGCCAGGCCAGGTTATAGAAATTCGGTTTGGGCTGTTTCATCGGTTGTGCTCCGCTTGGCTTGGTACTTTTGTTGTTGTCTGGTGACTGCTGTGCAGTCATTCGCGGGCGAGCCTCGCTCCTACTTGGACGGTGATAAACCTGTAGGAGCGAGGCTTGCCCGCGAAGCTTTTAGAAGCTCATATCCACCTTGGTCCAGAGCGTTCGCCCCGGTTCTTTAATGGCCTGCGGGTCATTGGCCGGGTAGCCAAAACCGGCGTTGCCGGCCAGGTTCAAATGCTCGGCGTAGGCCTTGCCGAACAGGTTGTCGACGCCGCTGCTGACCTTCCAGTTCTTGTTGATCCGATAGGCGCCATTGAGCGAGAACACGCCGAACCCGGAGGACTTGTCGAAGTCCTTGCCGACCACGTTGCCCTTGTTCTGATCAATGCGGTTTTGCGCCGCGACCACTCGCCACAAGGCGCCGGCGCTCCAGTTGTCTTCGCTGTAGGTCAGGCCGAATCGCGCGTCCAGCGGCGGCATTTGCGGCAATGCCTTGCCGTCGCTGCTGTTCTTGCCCCAGGCGTAGGCCAGGGTTGCGTCGGCCTTCCAGTTCGACGTCAGCCTGTAGGCTGCCCCGAGTTCACCGCCCATGATCCGCGCGTCGATGTTCTCGGCTTGCGAGGTCGTGCCCATCATTCCCGTCTTGTAATTGAACAGGATGTAATCGCGTACCTGTCCGACGTAACCCGAGGCCCAGGCTTCGAGGTCTTCGGTCTTGTATTGCAGGCCGAAGTCGAGCTGGGTGGTTTTTTCGGGCTTGATCGAGTCGAAGGCGTTTACCGAGCCGGCAGGTCCCGAGTTGGGCGAAAACAGCTCCCAGTAATCCGGGAAACGCTGGGTGTGACCGAGGCCTGCGTACAGCGTGGTCGGGCTGTCTGCCAGATCATGCTCGTAACGGACGAAGCCGCTTGGCAGGGTATCGGCGCGGGTGTCGTCGGCGGTCGGGTTGGCGCGGGTCATCATCCCCGAGCCAGTGGTCTGCCGAAAATCCTTGGCCGAAGCACGGTCCAGTCGCGCGCCGGTAATCAGTCGATCACGGTCGGCGGCGTACCAGGTCAGTTCGCCGAACACGCCGTAGTTATGGAAATCGGCGTCCTTGTTGCGCGGCAGATCCTTGTAGGTGTCGATGCCCATGGCGGCGCGCTTGCGGTGTTCGCTGGTCTGCGCGTCGATACCGCTGATCAATTGCACATCGGCCCAGCGCCACGTGGCTTTGATCCGTGCGCCGAGGGTTCGGCGATCGACACTGGAAGCCATCGGGCCGGCCATCATCCCGGTGCCGGACGGCGTGCGCAGGGTGTAGTTGTCCATCACGTGGTCGGCGTAGTTGTAGTAGATCTGTGCTTCGACCTTGTCGAGCACGTCGCCGATATTGGACTTCTCGAAACGCAGTCCGAGGCTTTCGCGCTTGAACTGCGCGCCGTCCATGCCGCGTCCGGCGTAGCGGGCTTCGCCATCGCCCTTGCCGGCGGTCAGCTCCAGCAGGGTGTCGGCGTCCGGGGTCCAGCCGAGTGCCACGTCGCCATTCCACTTGTCGTAACGCGAGGCCACGGTGTCGTTGTTGCCGTCCCGATAGTCGTCGGAATGCGCGGTGTTGCCGATCACTCGCACGTAACCCAATGACCCGCCGGCAGCGGCGTCCACTACTTTGTCGAAACGGCCGTTGGAGCCGGCCAATATGCTGGCATTCACTCGGGTGCCGAGTTCGCCAAAGCTTTCCGGGTCACGGTCGAACAAGATGGTGCCGGCGGATGCGCCCGGCCCCCAAAGCACCGTTTGCGGGCCTTTGATGACGGTGAGTTTGTCGTAGGTTTCCGGTGAGATGTAGGAGGTCGGTGCGTCCATCCGGCCGGGGCAGGCGCCGAGCATCTGGCCGCCGTTGGTGAGGATGTTCAGGCGCGAGCCGAACATACCGCGCAGCACCGGGTCACCGTTGGTGCCGCCATTGCGCACCAGGGCGAAGCCGGGGATGGTCTTCAAGTAGTCACCACCGTCGCTGGCCGGTACCGGTTGGCGTGGGTCTTTGGGGTTGGTGACGATGGTCAGCGGTGAACTCGGTGCGATGGCGGTGATCACCGTCGGGCTCAGTTCTTCACTGTGGCCGGCATGATCATCGGCCAGCACCATCGGTGTCAGCAGTACGCCGCAAAGAACGGCGGTGGCGTGCCTGAAACGAACGCGCGTTTCGTTCAGGGCAAAAGAAGCTTGGGCGGCGCTCAAGCGTGTGTCAGCAGAAAACCTGGACATGACAATTTCCATCGAACAGTCGTAAACGACACGGCCGGCAGCCTGCGCAATGCCTGTGGGGGCGGGCGTGCTCGCGATGTGGGTGGGTCAGCCCCACCGCTTTCGCGAGCAAGCCCGCTCCCACAGGTTGCTTTGCTGTCTTCTAACCGTGTGAGATTGGGGAGATGTTTACGTGACGATGGGTGGTGCGCGGGTGCGGGCGCCGGGGAAGAAGGTTTGCCGGGCGTGGCCCAGGCGGGTGGCGGGTGTACTGAAGGTACTGGTTTTTGGGGCGTCGAATGCAACGAAAGACTGGCCACCCGTCAGCGCCGGGCAGTTGAACAGCAGGCTGCAATAGCCGCACTTTTCCCAGATCGCATGATGGGAGGTTTTGGGTGGACAGTGCTCGGCGGCGGGTGTCGCGCGGTGCTCGCCGTGCGCCATCGCTGACATGTCCATGCTCATGTCCATCGACATGTTCATGGACATCGAAGAGGCGCGCTGATCCATCGGCATCGACTGAGAAATCAGCGGGCCGATGAAGATCATCAACATGGCGAACAGGCTGATCCAGCTGCCGCGTGTCAGGCTCAATGGCTGACGACGGGGCGCGGATGGCCTGGCGCTAAGCGGGCGCATGGGCGTATTCAGCTCTGGCAGTTACGGATTGTGTGCGTGCACTTGCACGCCGCCCGGTGCGGTTTTCTGCACCGAGACTTCGACCGTCACATCACCGGACTTTTCGAAATGCATCGTCAGCGGGAACCGCTTGCCGTCGCTCAGCAGGCTGCGGTCTTTCAGGTCCAGTAGCATCACGTGGTACGCCATCGGTGCAAACGTGACGTCGCCGCCAGCCGGGATTTCGACGGCCGGCACCTGCTGCATTTTCATCAGATCGTTCTGCATCACGTGCTCGTGCAACTGGGCGATGCCCGCAATCGGCGAGTCGACGCTGAGCAGTTTGTCGGCGGTTTTGCCGGGGTTTTGAATCACGAAGTAAGCCGCAACGGTCGGCGCGTTCGGTGGCAATTCCTGTGACCACGGATGAGCGATTTGCAGTTCGCCAGCCTTGTATTCATGGGCATTGGCAAAGCAGGCAGGCAGCAGCAATGCAGCCAGAACGATGAGTTTGTTCAACATGGCAGTTCTCCAGAACGATTCAAAACGCAGGTCAATTGCGAGAAGGAATCACACCAGAGGGGATGCGCGGGGGTTGAGATTCGGCCATTGCTGGCGCGGAGTAGGGGTGTCGAGTGCGGTGGCGGGCAGGCTTCGATGGGACTCGAAACGCGCGAAATACAACTGCGGCACATGCCCAGGCAACGCCACCAATGGCGCAGAACCGGAACAGCACCAGCAATGCTGCATGTTGGAATGAATGTCGTTCTGCGGAGCTTTCTGATCAAGCGTCCCCAGAGAAATCGCCACCATCTTCGTGCCGGTGGACGAGCAGAAACTGCCCCATAACACCTGTTCGGCCGGCGATTTCGCCGTCTGCGCCATCGCTCCGGTCATCGGCATGGCGAGCATGTTGAACAGCACTGCGAAGCAGGCTATCCAGGCAATTGCGAGCCGTTGTCGGGACATGGGACAGATCCGGTTGGGTGGGAGATCAGGCGCGGCTATTTAGCCTGATCAGTGCCGATAAGTAAAAACGCGGCCTGCGGTTTGGTGTCGCAGCGCAATCAGATCGCAGAGGCATGCAGGCGCAGGCCCAAGGCTTTCATAACCTTCATGATAGTCGCGAATTCCGGATTGCCAGTGCCGCTCAATGCTTTGTACAAGCTTTCACGACCCAAACCTGCATCACGCGCAACCTGTGTCATGCCCTGTGCTCTGGCTATGTCGTTGAGTGCCGCGCGTATCAGAACGCCGTCGCCAGCATCTTCTTCAAAGCATGCATCCAGATAAGCCGCCATTTCTTCCGGCGACTTGAGGAATTCTGCGGCATCGAAACGAGTGAATTGTTCGGTCATGATTTACTCCTCATTACCGATGTTTTGCGCCATTTGGATAGCACGTTTGATATCTCGTTTTTGAGTCGACTTGTCGCCCCCCACCAAAAGCAAATAAACCACTTCGCCTCGGCGAGTGAAGTACATCCTGTAGCCGGGGCCGTGATGAACACGCATTTCATAGACAGATTCGCCTACAGGTTCGCAATCGCCAAAATTTCCATGTTCGGCAGCTCGGAGTCTGGCGATGATCCGAACCTTTCCAATGGTGTCTTTCAGTGAGTAGAGCCAATCTGCAAATGCTCTGGATTGTTCGAAGTCGATCATGGCTGATCGTATTCCTTGGGATACACATTGGCAAGCAACGCTTTCCTCTACTTGTGGTTGGTCGTTCCCCAAGAATCGAGTCGTTGTGCTTGATAGGATTTAAGGAATGCGAATATAGGATTGGGGCTATAGGAGGTACAGTCGGCTCTTTCCTAGAGTGTTGCGGGCAAAATGACAAGGCTATGCAGGTGTTAGGAAAGGTCCGACACAGATAAGGCACTTAGCAGTTCACCCACACTCCCAAACTCCCGCTCCACCCCCGGCAACACCGGCCGCTTCAACACCAGCACCGGCACTCCACGCTCCCGCGCCACTTCGAGTTTCGGCTCGGTGGCGGTGCTGCCGCTGTTTTTGCTGATCAGCACATCGATCTGCCGGCGCTCGAACAACTCACGTTCATCCTCAATCGGAAACGGCCCGCGTGCGCCGATCACTTCGCAGCGCTCGTTGCCCGGATAAACGTCCAGGGCGCGCAACGTCCAGAATTGCTGCGCAGGGATTTCATGCAGGTGTTGCAAGGGTTCGCGGCCGAGGGTGAACAGTGGTCGGCGGAACGGTTTGAGTGCTTCGATCAGCTCGGCCCAGTCACTGACTTCGCGCCAGTCATCCCCGGCTTGTGGTTGCCAGGCCGGGCGGCGCAGTGCCCAGCAGGGAACGCCGGACATCCGCGCAGCGGTCGCGGCGTTCTGGCTGATTTGCGCAGCGTAGGGATGAGTCGCGTCCAGCAGCAGATCGATCCCTTCGTCGCGGATGAACTGCGCCAGGCCGTCCGCGCCGCCATAACCGCCAACGCGAACCCGACAGGCCAGATCGGTCGGCACACGACCGACGCCGGCCAGGCTGTAGATGTGTTCCGGCCCCAACGTGCGGGCGATGGCCAGCGCTTCCGTCACACCGCCGAGCAGCAATAGGCGTTTCATTGAAAAGCTCCTGCGTGGCCGACAATCCCGCCTTGTCGATCGATGGCAAACACTTCGACCTGAACCTGCGCCGGCACCACACTGCGGGCAAAATCCAGTGCGTGCCGGCATACCGCGTCGCCGAGTGCGATGCCGGCGGCGCTGGCCATGGCCAAGGCCTGTTGACTGGTGTTGGCTTCACGTATTGCCTGCTGCAGCGCTTCGTCCGCGCCGACCGCCGCAGCCCATTCGGCCAGTTGCGGCAGGTCGATGCTCGAATGCCGACTGTGCAGATCCATGTGCCCGGCCGCCAGTTTGCTGATCTTGCCGAAACCACCACAAATGCTGAGTTTGGCCACCGGCACTTTGCGCAGGTGTTTGAGCACCGCACCGACGAAGTCGCCCATTTCGATCAGGGCGATTTCCGGCAGGTCGTAGACTCGGCGCATGGTGTCTTCGCTGGCGTTGCCAGTGCATGCTGCGATGTGCAGGTAACCGTTGGTTTTCGCCACGTCGATGCCCTGATGGATCGAGGCAATGTATGCCGCACAGGAAAACGGCCGGACGATGCCGCTGGTGCCGAGAATCGACAGACCACCGAGAATGCCCAGCCGAGGGTTCATGGTTTTCAACGCCAGCGCCTCGCCGCCTTCGACGTTTACCGTGACTTCGAAACCGCCGTGGTAATCGAGCTCTTGCGCGAGTGAGGTCAAATGATCGCTGATCATCTTGCGCGGCACTGGGTTGATCGCCGGCTCGCCGACGCCCAGCACCAGGCCCGGCCGGGTGACGGTGCCGACACCACGACCGGCACAGAAACGAATGCCCGGTTCTGCGCTCAGGCGCACTCGGGAATAGAGCAGCGCGCCGTGGGTCACGTCCGGATCGTCACCGGCATCCTTGATCGTTCCAGCTTCGGCGCCGTCATCCAGCAACCGGCAGAATTCCAGGCGCATCTGCACGCGCTTGCCTTTGGGCAGGACGATGTCCACGGCGTCTGCACTCGTTCCGCCGAGCAGCAATCGAGCGGCCGCCAGGCTGGTGGCGGTGGCGCAGCTGCCGGTGGTCAGGCCGCTACGCAGCGGTGCGGGTTGTTCGGCGGTTTCGTCACGCATCGAAAGGTTTGACCACGTCGAGCAAAGTAATCGGCAAGGCCTGGCGCCAAGTATCGAAGTCGCCCAGCGGTTGCGCCTGGGCGATATGGATACGCGTCAGCTCGCCGCCATGTTGCTCGCGCCAGGCCATCAGGGTCATTTCACTTTGTAGCGTGACCGCGTTGGCGATCAGTCGGCCACCGGGTTTGAGCCCCGCCCAGCAAGTGTCCAGCACGCCTTCGCGGGTGACGCCGCCACCGATGAAGATCGCGTCCGGGCGTTCCAGACCTGTGAGGGCTTGCGGCGCACTGCCGCGAACCAATTGCAGGCCGGGCACGCCGAGCGCGTCGCGGTTGTGCTCGATCAACAGTTGCCGGCCCTCATCGGCCTCGATCGCCAGCGCCCGGCAACCCGGATGGGCGCGCATCCACTCGATGCCGATCGAGCCGCTGCCGGCGCCGACGTCCCACAACAGTTCACCGGGAACCGGGGCCAAGCGCGCGAGGGTGATTGCACGCACATCGCGCTTGGTCAGTTGACCGTCGTGCCTGAACGCCGAATCCGGCAGGCCGGCCAGTCGCGAAAGGCGCGGCGTGTCGGGGTCGGCGATGCACTCGATGGCGATCAGGTTGAGGTCGGCGATTGCCGGGTCGGCCCAGTCGTTGGCGACACCGTCGATGCGTCGCTCGGCCTCGCCACCCAAATGTTCCAGCACGCTCAGGCGGCTTGGCCCGAAACCACGTTCGCGCAACAACGCCGCTATTGCGGCGGGGCTTTGCCCATCGTTGCTGAGTACCAGCAAGCGAACACCGCTGAACAACTGCGCGTTTAGCGCCGCGACCGGGCGAGCGACCACCGATAGCGTGACCACATCCTGCAACGGCCAGCCCATTCGCGCGGCCGCCAGAGAGCAGGAAGAGGGCGCCGGCAGGATCAGCATTTCCGCGCTGGGCAATTGCCGGGCGAGGCTGGCGCCGACACCGAAGAACATCGGATCGCCGCTGGCCAGCACGCACACCGGCTCACCCCGCAAGGCCAGCAACGCATCGAGGGAGAACGGCGTCGGCCAGAGTTTGCGTTCGCCACGGATGCAGGGCGGCAGCAGGTCCAGTTGCCGCTGACTGCCGAAGATCTTCGAGGCAGCCAGCAACGCATGCCGGGCATTCCTGCCCAAACCCTTGAAGCCGTCTTCACCAATGCCTGTCACGGTCAGCCAGCGTGCCATGTGTGATCTCTATTCATCTGCATAAAGCGGCATATGATAACGCGGCAGACGCGGAGGCGAGTAATAGAATGTTTTAAGTTGGTTTGATTAGTCTGTAGCTGGTCGTAGTTAAGTTATGTAGTTTGAATATTCATGCACTCATTTGATAATGGTTGAAAGGAATTGACTATGGTTATTGATAAAACAGGGAGCCTGGACTTGATGGCTTATTCCGATGCGTTCAACCGAGACTTCGCGCCACGGCAAACAAAGAACTCTCGACTTTACGCCTCTCAGGATCAGCAAGGCGCTGCCGGGTCGCTATTGGGCGGCAACCTGGTCAGCACGGCCAGAGGCGTGTCGCGTCAGGACAAGCGTGACGTCAACTCCAGCGTGCGTTATGCGCAGTGGTATGCGAGTCAGCAGCGCAATAGGGACACAGATCCGCAAGGCTGGTTTTCCTTGTTTGCCGTGGTGTTATGGGACTTGGGTTGGGAAATTGACGAACGCAGGGTTGTCGAGAAAAGTTACAGTCACTTTGCAGGAAAAGTAACTCAGATTTATTTGAACAGAATTGCCGCTGTTAATAGTCAGATGGCGATAGTTGCAAAAGACATGTTTGATTCATTGTTGGCTAATTCGTCGGCGCTTTGGTCATTGGCCACCGAAAGTCTGCGTGGCAGGGAGTTTTCCATTGCCCCCGCTGAATACGACAAACAAGGGAAATTATCACTGGACCTGAATGACTTTTCGCTTCGGGCGCTGGCGCAGCGGGAAGATTTCCTGTTTTGGGACTGGAAGGAGGGCAACGTGACGCTCACGCATCGAGCCGCCCCTTTCACCCTGAACAGGGCACGCTTCGATAAAGTCCGCCCGGAGTTGAACGATCGGCTCGACCGGATCGCTGACGCCATTTTCGAGTTTTATTCAGAGCGCCTGTGAGGGAGGCCGCCTGATGGATTCAAGGTCGGAGCAAATGCGACACGTGGTCTTATGATGCTGCGCGGCAAAGCAGGCATAATACCGCTCGCCTCCGACGGGGGGCGCTCCCACTTCAGATCCGGTCATCCCTTTGAACGAACTCCCTATGTCCCGCGCTTTACGCCCCTCGGCCTGTCCGGGGCTGCTGCGTATCGTCCAGGCCAGAGACGGCGGTATCTGCCGGATAAAACTGGCGGGCGGCACCCTCACTTCCGAGCAGGCCAATGCTGTCGCCGAAGGTGCGCAGCGTTATGCCGGCTCAGTGATCGAGGCCACTAACCGGGCCAACCTGCAGATTCGCGGCATCGTCAAAGAGCAGGAAGCGTTGATCGAAAGTCTGCTCGCCGCAGGCCTTGGCCCTTCGCATGCGGCGGGCGACGATGTACGTAATCTGATGCTGAGCCCGAGCGCGGGTATCGATCGGCAGATGCTGTTCGACACGCGTGAATTGGCCACACAGATCCTCGCCACCTTGCAGGGGCAAGAACGCTTTCACGACCTCAGCGCCAAATTCGCCGTGCAACTGGATGGCGGTGAACGCCTGGCGATGCTCGAACACCCCCACGATCTGTGGTTGTCCGCGGTCGAGCGAGAGGGCGAGCGATGGCTGGCTTTCGGTCTGGCGGGATGCCCCACCGATCAACCGGCCGGTCGTGTTCCACTGGAAGATGGCCACGCGCTGGTGGTCGCCGTGCTGGAGCTTTTCCTGGAACTGGCGGGACCTGAACACACGCGGATGCGCCACTTGCTGGTCGACGTCCCTCAAGCCGAATTTCTCGCTCGCCTCGCCGAGCGACTGCCTTTCCAGCCCGTTAGCATCTGGCAACGTTCAGTCAGTAACGAGGTGCTGCACATTGGCGCGCACCCGCAGGCGCAAGCCGGTCATGTCTATGTCGGGGGCGTGCCGCCTCTCGGACGACTCGATAGCACCATGCTTCGGGGCGCCGCTCGACTGGCGCAGGAATACGGCGATGCAACGCTGCGGTTCACGCCATGGCAAAGCCTGTTGTTACCGAACATTCACCACGACAACGCCGATGAAGTCATCCGCCGCCTGCACGAGTTGGGCCTGGTCTGCGATGCCGGTCAGGCCTTGTCGCGGTTGATTGCCTGCACTGGCTCGACGGGCTGCGCCAAGGGCCTGGCCGATACCAAGCAGGACGCTCTGCAACTGGCCGCATTGCTGCAACGCCATGGTCAGCTGCTGAGCGTGCATCTGAGCGGTTGCCCGCGTTCCTGTGCCGCCGCGCACAGTGCGCCGGTCACTTTGCTGGCCGTCACCCCCGGTCATTACGACCTCTATTTTCGCGAAGCGGGGCAGCCGGGTTTCGGCGCCCTGCACGCACGCAACCTTACTATTGAAGCGGTCGACGCCTTGCTCGACGCCCGCTCACGGAGCCCCCTTGATGCTTGATTACATCCGCGACGGTCAGGAGATCTATCGCAACTCCTTCGCGATCATTCGTGCCGAGGCCAACCTCGAGCGAATCCCGGCCGATCTGGAAAAACTCGCGGTGCGGGTGATACACGCCTGCGGCATGGTCGATGCGATTGACGGCCTGCAATTTTCGGAAGGCGCGGGCAAGGCCGGGCGCGATGCTTTGGCCGCCGGTGCACCGATCCTGTGTGATGCGCGGATGGTCTCCGAAGGCGTGACCCGCACGCGTTTGCCGGCGAACAATGAAGTCATCTGCACCCTGCGCGATGAAAGCGTTCCGGAGCTTGCCCGTGAACTGGGCAACACCCGTTCCGCCGCCGCGCTGGAACTGTGGCGCCCGCACCTGGAAGGTAGCGTGGTGGTGATTGGCAACGCGCCGACCGCACTGTTTTATCTGCTGGAAATGCTCGACGCCGGGGCGCCGAAACCGGCACTGATCCTTGGCTTCCCGGTAGGCTTCGTCGGTGCCGCCGAATCCAAGGCCGCACTCGCCGCCGACAGTCGCGGTGTGCCGTTTGTCATCATGCAAGGCCGGCTGGGCGGTAGCGCCATGGCCGCCGCCGCCGTCAATGCCCTCGCCACGGAGATCGAATGATGCAGCAACCTGGACGTTTGATCGGCCTCGGCGTCGGCCCCGGTGATCCGGAACTGATTACAGTCAAGGCCCTGCGCCTGCTGCGCGAATCGCCGGTGGTGGCGTACTTCGTTGCCAAGGGCAAAAAGGGCAACGCCTTCGGCATCATCGAAGCGCATTTGCAGGACGCTCAGACCCTGCTGCCGCTGGTGTATCCGGTGACCACCGAAGCCTTGCCGGCACCGCTGTCCTATGAAGAGGTGATCAGCGATTTCTACGATGCGGCCGGCGAAGAACTCGCCGCGCACCTGGATGCGGGCCGAGACGTGGCGGTGATCTGCGAAGGCGATCCGTTCTTCTACGGTTCCTACATGTACCTGCACGATCGTCTGGCCGAGCGATATGAGGCCGAAGTCGTGCCCGGTGTCTGTTCGATGCTCGGCGGCGCTTCGGTACTTGGCGCGCCGTTGGTGTATCGCAATCAAAGCCTGTCGGTGCTGTCCGGCGTGTTGCCGCACGATGACCTCAAGCGGCGTCTCGCCGATGCGGATGCGGCGGTGATCATGAAGCTGGGGCGCAACTTTCCCAAAGTCCGTCAGGTGCTGGAAGAACTCGGGTTGGCCGAGCGCGCGCTGTATGTCGAGCGCGCGACCATGGCCAATCAGAAGATCGTACCGCTGGATCAGGTCGAACCGATGTCCTCGCCGTACTTCTCGCTGATCATCGTTCCAGGTGAAAGGTGGCAAGGCTGATGACTCGTCCAGTTCCGGCGATTGTCATTCTCGGCAATGGCAGCCTCGCGACCGCACGTAAAATTCAGCAGGTGTACCCGGGCGCCTTGATCCACGGTCTGGCCGAGCGGGTCGAGGGCGCGGACCGCATCTATCACGAGTTCGGCGCGACCCTGCGTGAGCTCTATCAGCAGGACACGCCGATCATTGCCCTGTGCGCCGCTGGCATTGTGATTCGCACCCTGGCGCCGTTGCTGCTGGAAAAGGGCGCCGAACCACCGGTGCTGGCCGTTGCTGAAGACGGCAGCGCAGTGGTGCCGTTGCTGGGCGGTCTGGGCGGCGTGAACGTGCTGGCGCGAGAAATTGCGGCTGCACTGGACGTCGCGGCGGCGATCACCACCAGTGGCGAATTGCGCTTCGGCACCTGCCTGCTCAATCCACCCAGCGGTTATGCCCTGGGCGATCTGGAACTGGGCAAGCGCTTCGTTTCCGATTTGCTGGCCGGTGAAACGGTGCGCATCGAAGGCGCGGCCCCGTGGTTGGCGCAGGCGCAGTTGCCCGAGGACCCGCAGGCGCGGCTGGCCGTTCACGTCGGTCATGCCGAGCGTACGCCGGCAGCCAACGAGCTGTTGATCTATCCGCGCAACGTGTTGGTGGCCGTCGGTACCGGCGTGGCCGATCTGCCGAATGCGATTCGCGAGGCGTTGCATCAGGCAAAGATCGCCGTGCAATCGGTGGCCTGTCTGCTGGCCGCCGATAGCGAAATGTCGAGTGCGGCGCTGCGTGAAGCAGCGCTTGAGCTGGGTGTGCCGCTGCGTTTTGGCAACGATGTCGGCGCAGTCAGTGAGCTGGCACGCAACGCCCTCGGTCAGTCTGTGAAGATCTTCGGCGACGACACCCTTGCTATCGCAGTGGCCGAGCAACCTCAGGACCCATTGTCGATCGGGCGTCCTCGCGGTCGTCTGGCGGTGATCGGTCTTGGCCCTGGTGCTGCCGAGCTGATGGTGCCGGCGGTCAAGGCCGAACTGGCGCGCGCCAATGATGTGCTCGGTTACGAAACCTATGTGCGCATGGCCGGCCCGTTCCGTGCGGATCAAGTCATGCATTGCACCGACAACCGCGAAGAGATGCAGCGTGCGCGCCACGCGTTTGAACTGGCGGCACAAGGACGGTCGGTGGTGGTGGTTTCTTCCGGTGATCCGGGAGTGTTCGCCATGGCGGCTGCGGTGCTCGAAGCACTTCACGAGTCCAGCGATGCCGCGTGGCACAACGTCGATCTGGAAATTCTGCCGGGGGTTTCTGCTTCACTGGCGACGGCGGCTCAGGCCGGTGCGCCGCTGGGGCATGACTTCTGTGTGTTGTCGCTGTCGGACAACCTCAAGCCTTGGGAGATCATCGAGAAGCGTCTGGACCTTGCATCACAGGCCGACCTCGCCCTGGCGTTCTACAACCCGATCTCTCGGTCCCGTCCATGGCAACTTGGCCGGGCGCTGGAGATCGTCGCGCAATACCGCACACCTGCGACGCCGGTGGTGTTGGGGCGTGACATCGGTCGCCCAGGACAGACACTGCGAGTGACGACGCTTGGCCAGTTGACCCCGGACCAGGTGGATATGCGCACCATGGTCCTGGTGGGTTCGTCTACGACCTGCGTGTTTTCGCGTATGGGGGGTGGTGACTGGGTGTACACGCCGCGTTGGTATGGAGAAAAGCCTGCCACCTGAAGCGTTGCGCTTCGCTAAAAAAAGCCACGGCCGGGTTTCCACTCGATTTGCCGTGGCTTTTTCTTTGCGCTGTCGTAAAAAACATTCGCCGTAGGGTGTAGGTTAATTCCTGAATGAATAGAGGGTATTTATCTTCTAGCGCTTTTGGTGAGTCGGATTATTTACCTTTCTGTGTAAGTTTGGTTCTTGTTTTTTAATGGGGCGTGCAGGCGTGTGCGGATCTATTGGGGTTTGCCGTTGTTTTGTTTTTATTGATTTGTTGTAATTGATTATGGGTTGTTACATCTCGGTATTTATAGATTGTTTTGTGGCTTTTTTATAAGTTCTGGTGCTGTTGAATCTATCCGGTGGGTGCGATAGTTTTTCGATGAAGCCAGTTCGGCTTTTATATATATTTGAATTTAAGGTTTATAAGATGAATAAAATGAATGAAGCAGAAGCCAGTTTGTATTTCGATCAATGTCTTGAGCAATGTCGAGCCAAACTTGAACTTGCCGGTCCGAAAATCCAGGCGCGCTCTGCAGTAAAGTTGCCGATTGATCGGGATGAATTGAATGCCGCCATCATGGGCAGTGGCATCGTTGGTTTTCTGGAGGGGATGTCGAGGCGTAACAAACGCATTGTAAAAAACACCTACGCCTATGCCGATATTGCCTCAAAACTTCTATTTCCGGGGAAGGCAGAGAAGGTTGCTCGCTACGAGTGCTTTAAAAAATTGCTGTTTGCCATGGGCTGGACTGAGTATCACAGTGCGTTCACTCAGTACAAGTCAAGTACTGCCAAGTTGACGATGGATAATGTTGCGCTGGATATTGTTTATTCTGTCGCCGGTGGCGTTGCGGGTTCTGCTGGGGGCGCGTTGAAAGTTGTAGCGGAAAAAACCATTGAGGCGCTGAAAAAGCAACCTGATGCGGTCAAGCTATTTGAACGTCATGCTGTCGAATCCAGTGGTGCGAACTTCGGTGTGTCTGTGTGCAAACAAGACGAAGACGCTGAAGTTACGATGGCCGTAGGCACAGTGCGTTACGACTCATCGGTCAACAATACCAAAGTTATTTTTGTCGAATGGAACAGCTCTGACGTTGAGATGTATCAAGGTAAAGCGCTCTTTACCATTCATGAGGAGGACTTGCGCAAAGAGGCTGAGTGCATCAAATACCTCGACGATCTTCGCGAGGCTGTGTTCATGGAGTTTTCGCCTGTTTAAAAGAACCGGGTTGCCAGAGGCATCAAGCCTCTGGCATTCCATCGTCCTACGGCACCAGATACCCTTTCACACCGGTGAAAATGATCTGCGCCGCCAGTGCACACACAAACAACCCCATCAGGCGACTGACAATCTGCAAGCCCTGGTCGCCGAGAATGCGTTCGATGCGGTTCGACAGGTAAAGCACCACACCGACGGTAAAGCTGGCCAGGGCAATGCTGAGGATGGCGGTGAGCTTGTCATCCCAGTGGGGCTGGCTCACGCCCATCACCAGCAAGGCGCCGATGGTGCCGGGGCCGACGGTCAGGGGGATGGTCAGCGGGACGATGGTGACGTCCTGCTGCACGTTATCGGTCTGGACCGCCGACTTGCCCTGGGCCATGCCCAGCGCAGAGATGAACAGCACGCTGCCGGCACCGATGCGGAACGCATCCACGGTAATGCCGAAAACACTGAAAATGTACCGTCCGAACAAGTACAGCAAGACACTGGAAATCAGTGTGGCCGTTGCCACTTTCCAGGCCAGCCGCCGTTGTTCCTTGCGCGAATAACCGCGGGTCAGGCTGATGAAACAGGACAACACGAAGAACGGGCTGTAGAGCACCAGCATCTTCAGGTAAACGCTGAACAACACGTGGAGCATGATGCAGGCTCACTGGCGAGAGAAGTCGTGGGGGAGTCTATCAGGCGTTGCAGGGTCTGTCGGCTCAGGACGGTTGTGTTGCCGTCCGTTGCTGCTGATCGCGCTGGGCAACCCAATGTTCGATCAGTTCGCGCAACTGCGACAGCTCGACCGGTTTGGCCATGTGGCCGTCCATGCCGGCCTGACGTGCGCGCTCTTTATGCTCGGCGAGGATGTGTGCGGTCAATGCCACCACGGGGGTGCGAATCCGCTGGTTGCCGACTTCCCAGGCACGCAATTGCTGGGTGGCGGAGAAACCGTCGAGGATCGGCATTTCACAATCCATCAGCACCAGGTCGTAACGTTGGGCTTTCATTGCCTGCAAGGCTTCTTCGCCATTGCTGGCGGTGTCCGGTTGCAGGTTGAGTTTGCCCAGCATGCCGCGAATCACCTTGGTCGAGATGCTGTTGTCTTCGGCGACCAGAATGCGGAAGTCGCTGGGAACCTTGACCGGCAGGGTCGGGCCGGTGGATGGGAACTGCGATACCGCGAGGCCCTTGTTGCGTTGATTCAGTTCATCCGCCAGCGTGGTCTTCAAGGTGTAGCCGGCCACCGGTTTGGCGAGGATGCGCTTGATCCCGGAGTTGCGCGCGATGATCTTGCTCGGCGCATTGCTGATGCCCGTGAGCATGATCAGCAGGATGTCGTGGTTCAGGCTCGGGTCTTCCTTGATCTTGGCCGCCAGTTGCATGCCGGTCATGCCGGGCATGTTCTGGTCCAGCAGGACCACATCGAAGTAATCGCGCAGGTGAGCCTTGGTGCGCAGCAGCGCCAGGGCTTCCTTGCCGGACGGCACCGCGCTGACATTCAGGCCCCAGGCACTGCACTGCTGCACCAGCACCTTGCGGCAAGTGTCGTTGTCGTCCACCACCAATACCCTTGCGCCTTGCAGCGGGCCATCGAGGTCGGACGTCGGGTGTTCGAGGCGGTCGGGGTCCAGCGGCAACGTCAGCCATAAGGTGCTGCCCTGGCTGGCGCCGCTCTTGATGCCGAATTCCCCTTGCATCAGGCGAATCAACTGACGGGCGATCACCAGCCCCAGGTTGCCGCCCAGGCGGGTGGTCGAGAGGAAGTTCTTGCTGTGCAGTTCGGCGTGCATCAGCGCGTCGCGCTCCTCGGCATCCATCGGCTCGCCGCTGTCTTGTACGGCAATGCGCAAACGCGGTTTGGCCGTGCGCTCGTCGAGGGCGACGACAATCAGAATCTCGCCTTCGTCGGTTTTCTTCAGGGCGTTTTCCAGCAGGCTCAGCAGCGTCTGGCGCAGGCGCGTCGGGTCACCGCTGATGACCCGCGGCACTTGTGGCTGGATAAAGCTGATCAGCTCGACGTTCTGCTGTTCGGCCTTGGCGCGGAAGATACTCAGGCAGTCTTCGATCAGTGCATTGAGATCGAACTGCACATCGTCGAGCTCGATCTGCCCGGATTCGAGCTTGGAGATGTCGAGAATCTCGTTGATCAGGGTCAGCAGTTCGTTGCCGGCGCTGTGAATGGTTTGCACGTAATCGCGCTGCTTGACCGAGAGTGGCGTGCCCAACAACAGTTCGGTCATGCCCAGTACGCCATTCATCGGGGTACGGATTTCATGACTGATCTTCGCCAGGAATTCGGCCTTGGCATTGATCTCGGCGTTGCTGGCGGCCAGATCGCGGCTGACGCTGAAACGGTCTTCGGTGATGCTGCGCTGGCGTTCGCTCAGGGCAATGCTCATCAACAGGCCGCTGATGCAAATGAACACCAGCAGGGCAATGATCAGGCCTTGCGGTTCTACCAGCGTCAGGCCGAGCAGCGCCGGCAGGATAATCAGCGTACCGACGTTGAACACCACCATGGCGGCCACGAACAGCCGGGCCGGGCGATAGCCTTTTTGCCAGTGCCAGGCGCTGACGAACAACATCGTGAGCCCCGCGAGGGCGACCAGCGCGTAGGTGATGATGTTCAGCGGCAGCGTGTTGACGAACAGCAGCAGCAGACCGCAAGCCACAATGAACAGGATGTCGCCCAGCAGCAGCTTGTTCAGCGGGTGCGGGCCGAGCGGGGCGAAGAAACGGTAGGCAAACATCAGCCCGCACGGTGCGGTCAGCAGCAGGGCGAGGTAAGCGCCCGGGGTTTGCACCGCATGCCAGTCCGACAGCCATGGGCCCGCGAGATTCAGCAGCAGCGCCAGGCTGATCATCAGCAACGCTTCACAACCTGCCAGCCACAGGCTGCTGCGCGACCGGGTGTAAGCGTAACGGATCAGGTTGTGCAGGATCAGCATCCCGATGCAGCCGAACAGCAGACCGTAAATCAGCGTCTGGCTCTGATTGGCTGCGGTCATGATTGCCGATTGCAGGGTGATGTAAGGCCGCATCTGGTGGTCGGACACCAGGCGCAGGTAGACGTCGAGGGGTTTGTCGCTTTGCGGCAACGGCAACATGAAGTCGCTGTTGGGTAACGGCCGTTCTGCCTGAGGCTGTTCGGTGCCGGTGTTCAATTGCTCGATCAGCTTGTCGCCGTCCAGCACATAAAGATTGAGGTGCGACAGGTCGGGAGCGAACACCTGCAGCAACTGCTCATGCTTGCCGGGTGCCAGCCTGAAGCGTAGCCAGAGTGCACCACCGGGCTCGGCCGCGGTGAGGCGTTCGAGTTCGATGGGGCTGAATTGATTGGTGAAACGAGCGGAACGGATGTCGCTGAGTTGCAGGTCGCCCTGTTCGTCAAGCAATAGCGCCCAGCCACTGCCTTGCGCGGCCTGGGCCGAAAGCATGCAGAGCAGCGTCAGCAGCGTGACTGTGAAACCTATGGCAATCCTGAGCCAGCGCACGGCGAAATCCCTTCGTAGGTTGATGCCAGAATATAACTATGCGCGGCGCCGGAATAGTCCGGCAAGGGCCTGAATCCCAAGCCCTGCCGAATGGATCGCTTATTCCTGATTTTCGCCACGCTCACGGGCAATGGCACGGTAGCCAATGTCCTTGCGATAGAAGCAGCCTTCCCAGTCAATCTTCGCGGCCAGCTTGTAAGCCTGCTGCTGGGCAGCATCAACGCTGGCACCCATGGCAGTGGCGCAAAGTACCCGACCGCCGGCCGTCACCACTTGACCGTCCTTGAGCGCAGTACCGGCGTGGAAGACTTTGCCTTCCAGCGCTGCGGCTGCATCCAGACCGTTGATGGCGACGCCTTTAGCGTAGTCGCCAGGATAGCCGCCTGCCGCCAAAACAATACCGACGCTCGGGCGTGGATCCCATTGGGCTTCGACCTTGTCCAGCGCTTGCGCCAGGGCCGCCTCGACCAGCAACACTAGGCTCGACTGCAAGCGCAGCATAACCGGTTGGGTCTCAGGGTCGCCGAAACGGCAGTTGAATTCGATGACTTTTGGGTTACCAGCCTTGTCGATCATCAAGCCAGCGTAGAGGAAACCGGTGTAAACATTGCCTTCCTCGGCCATGCCGCGCACGGTCGGCCAGATCACCAGGTCCATGACGCGCTTGTGCACTTCGCTGGTGACGACTGGCGCAGGGGAGTAAGCACCCATGCCGCCGGTGTTCGGGCCGGTGTCGCCGTCGCCGACGCGTTTGTGATCCTGGCTGGTGGCCATCGGCAGGACGTTCTTGCCGTCGACCATGACGATGAAGCTGGCTTCTTCGCCGTCCAGGAATTCTTCGATGACCACGCGCGAACCGGCGTCGCCAAACGCGTTACCCGCGAGCATGTCGCGCACGGCGTCTTCGGCTTCGGCCAGTGTCATGGCAACGATCACGCCTTTACCGGCGGCCAGGCCATCGGCCTTGATCACGATCGGTGCGCCTTTTTCACGCAGATAAGCCAGGGCTGGCTCGATCTCGGTGAAGTTCTGGTAGTCGGCGGTCGGGATCTTGTGGCGTGCCAGGAAATCCTTGGTGAAGGCTTTCGAACCTTCCAGCTGCGCGGCGCCAGCGGTCGGACCGAAGCAGTCCAGGCCACGGGAGCGGAACAGGTCGACGACGCCGGCAACCAGCGGCACTTCCGGACCGACGATGGTCAGGGAAACGTTTTTCTCGGCGAAGTCGGCCAGTTGCTCCAGTGCGAGCACATCGATAGCGACGTTTTCGCACTTGGCTTCAATGGCGGTGCCGGCGTTGCCCGGAGCCACGAAAACTTTCTGCACGCGCGGATCCTGAGCCACTTTCCAGGCCAGGGCGTGTTCACGGCCACCGCTGCCAATGATCAAAACATTCATTTCAAAAACCTCGGATGACGCTAATTCTGTTGAGCGCCGCAAGGGCGCTTTTCTGTGGGAGCTGGCCTGCCGGCGATGCAAACAACTCGGTTTATCGGCTAAACCGAGGGGATGCTATCGCTGGCAGACCAGCTCCCACAGTTGATCGTCGTGCTTAGTGACGGAAGTGGCGCATGCCGGTGAACACCATCGCGATGCCGGCTTCATCAGCGGCGGCAATCACTTCAGCGTCACGCATCGAGCCGCCTGGCTGGATCACCGCAGTGATGCCGACCTTGGCCGCGTTGTCCAGGCCGTCGCGGAACGGGAAGAACGCATCGGATGCCATGACCGAACCCGCCACCTGCAAGCCGGCATGTTCAGCCTTGATCGCGGCAATGCGCGCGGAGTTCACGCGGCTCATCTGGCCTGCGCCGACACCGATGGTCTGACGGTTCTTGGCGTAGACGATGGCGTTGGACTTGACGTACTTGGCGACTTTCCAGGCGAAGATCAGGTCGTGGATTTCCTGTTCGGTCGGTGCACGCTTGGTCACGACTTTCAGGTCATCGGCGCTGATCATGCCGATGTCGCGGCTCTGTACCAGCAGGCCACCGTTGACGCGTTTGTAGTCCCAGGCAGCGGCGCGGTCAGCCGACCACTCGCCGCAGGCCAGCAGGCGCACGTTGGCTTTTGCCGCGACGATGGCGCGGGCTTCTTCGCTGACGCTCGGGGCAATGATCACTTCGACGAACTGACGCTCGACGATCGCCTTGGCGGTCTCGGCATCCAGTTCGCGGTTGAAGGCGATGATGCCGCCGAACGCGGATTCAGTGTCGGTGGCGTAGGCCAGTTCGTAGGCCTGACGGATGCCGCCTTCGGCGTCCGGGCTCACGGCAACACCACACGGGTTGGCGTGCTTGACGATCACGCAGGCCGGCTTGACGAAGCTCTTCACACATTCCAGCGCGGCGTCGGTGTCGGCCACGTTGTTGTAGGACAGCTCCTTGCCTTGCAGTTGGGTCGCGGTGGCGATACCGACTTCGGCAGGCTTGGCTTCAACGTAGAACGCCGCGCTCTGGTGCGGGTTCTCGCCGTAGCGCATTTCCTGAGCCTTGATGAACTGGCTGTTGAAGGTGCGCGGGAACTCGCTGCGACCTTCGGTGCTGAGGGTGTCAGCGGCCTGGTTCACGGTGCCCATGTAGTTGGCGATCATGCCGTCGTAGGCAGCGGTGTGTTCGAAGGCCTTGAGCATCAGGTCGAAACGCTGAGCGTAGGTCAGGCCGCCGGCCTTCAGGCTTTCCAGCACGTTGGCGTAGTCGCTGGCATTTACCACGATGGCCACGTCTTTATGGTTTTTTGCCGCGGAACGGACCATGGTCGGGCCGCCGATGTCGATGTTCTCGATGGCGGTCGGCAGGTCACAGCCTGGCTTGTTGATGGTGGCTTCGAACGGGTACAGGTTGACGGCCACCAGATCGATCGGCTTGATGCCGTGTTCGTTCATGATCGCGTCGTCGATACCGCGACGACCGAGGATACCGCCGTGGATTTTCGGGTGCAGGGTTTTCACCCGACCGTCCATCATTTCTGCGAAACCGGTGTAATCCGCGACTTCCACTGCGGCAACGCCGTTGTCACGCAGCAGCTTGAACGTTCCGCCGGTGGAGAGGATCTCGACGCCCAGGGCTTCAAGCTCTTTGGCGAATTCGAGGATCCCGGTCTTGTCGGAAACGCTGATCAAGGCGCGGCGGATCGGCAGGCGGGTAGTCTGGTCGGTCATTTCAATTTCCATCAAAAGCAAAGGAGTCAGCAAAAAAGGCGACCGTTTTTACGCGGGCGCCTTTCTGGTTTGATTGAATGCTTACAGCAAATCGTACTGCTTGAGTTTCTTGCGCAGGGTGCCTCGGTTCAGCCCGAGCAGCTCACTGGCCTTGGTCTGGTTACCCTTGACGTAGTTCATCACGCACTCGAGCAGGGGCGCCTCGACTTCGGAGAGCACCAGGTTGTACACATCCGTGACGGCAGCGCCCTCAAGGTGGGCGAAATAATTGTGCAGCGCCTTCTCGACACTCCCGCGAAGGGTCTGGCCTTCTTCGCTCGGCGTATTGAGGTGCTGTTTCAAATTCACGTTGTCGCTCACGGGTGTTGTTCCACTCACTAAAGTCTCGGTCATCATCGTCATGCGGCCACCTCTTCTCCGTCCCCTGTCAGGCTCTTGTAACGTTCGGCGAAGAAGCCCTGAACGTTGGCGCATTGTGCTTCCGTATCTTCCAAACGATTGAAGTGGGCGCGAAACTCCCTGGCGCCCGGCAAGGTTGCGAGATACCAGCCCACATGCTTCCGAGCGATCCGGACACCCATGACATCTCCATAGAAGACGTGCAGTGCGGCCAGATGCTCTAGCAGAATGCGTTCCACCTCGATCAGCTCCAGCGCCGGGAGTTTTTCGCCGGTACGCAGGAAATGGTCGATCTCGCGAAAAATCCATGGCCGCCCCTGGGCAGCCCGTCCAACCAACAGTCCATCGGCACCGGTCGCGTCGAGCACGTAGCGGGCCTTTTCCGGCGAATCGATGTCGCCATTGGCGAAGACCGGCATCGACACGGCCTGCTTGATCGCGGCAATGGTGTCGTACTCGGCTTCACCGGTGTACAGATCGGCACGGGTGCGGCCATGGACCGCCAACGCCGTAATGCCTGCCTGCTCGGCGATCTTCGCCACCGTCAGACCGTTCTTGTTGTCCCGGTCCCAGCCGGTACGGATCTTCAAGGTAACCGGCACATCAACCGCAGCCACCACGGCCTGCAGGATCTCGGTCACCAGTGCTTCATCCTTCAACAATGCGGAACCGGCGGCCTTGTTGCAGACCTTCTTTGCCGGACAGCCCATGTTGATATCAATAATCTGTGCGCCCAGTTCGACGTTGGCCCTGGCCGCATCCGCCAGCATCTGTGCATCACCACCGGCGATCTGCACCGAGCGTGGCTCGGGATCACCTTCGTGGATCATGCGCATGCGCGATTTGCGGGTGTTCCACAAACTCATGTCGCTGGTGACCATTTCCGAGACTACAAGTCCTGCGCCCAGTCGCTTGCACAGCTGACGAAAGGGTTGGTCGGTGACACCCGCCATAGGGGCGAGAATCAAGCCGTTGTGCAATGTGTATGGACCGATGCGTACCGCCGACATAGGACTTTCCAGTTGTGGGGCCGGATCATGAGAGTTCGAAAAAGGGTTGGCATGATACCCGCTCTCGATGACTGGATAAAGGCTGAATTGAACAAAATCTGAACAGTTATTCTGTTATTGCCAGCAGTTTGGTATGAGCGGTCTCTGCCAGAAATGTGCCGTCAAACCCGTAACACTGAAGCGTTTCACTCGGGTGAATGAAAGCTCAGGCTGTAGTTCACGGCTTTGGCGCCTGGGTCGAGGATGTCCAGGGCGATGTGGATCGGCGTTTGCGGCGGCATTTCCGCCATGCCTTCGAGATCGCCGTTGAGGTACTCGCCAGGCTTGAAGCGGCGGCTGGCGATCAGGTGACCGTTGAGGTCGGCAAAGCGCAGCTCCAGCAACGGGAACGGCTGGGAGAACGGCGCGCGGTTGTAGATGATCGCGTCGACCACCAGCGCGCCATTGAATTCCGGATGGCTGCGCACCACCAGGTTGCTGCTCTTGATTTTCGCGATGTCGACTTTTGACGGCACGGTGCAGCCGATTTGCGGGCAGAACTGCTGGAACCACGGACGGTACTGATCCTGACGAGCCAGTTCGTCAAAATGGTAAGCGATGTATTGACCCGCGAGTGCGCCAGCGCCGAGCAGGATCAGCAGCAACCAGAAAAACCGTCGGCCCCAGGGCGAGCGGCGTTTTTGCCAGTCAAGTTGCAACGGGTCATCGGTCAGGTCTTGCAGCACCTCGGCACGTACGCCCGGTTCGCTGCGTTCACGGCGTTTGCGCAGCGGCTCGATCGAAGGCAGGTCGTCGTCGATATCGTCACTGGCGTCGGTGGCTGACAGGCGTTCGTGATGGAGCGGGGCGTCGAGTGGATCGTTCAGGCGCAGTTGCGGCGGCAGAGTCTCGTCGTCCAGCTCCACGGGTTCCAGGGACAGCGAGGGTTCGGTGCGCGAAGGTTTGCTCGGCTCGATCGCCGGCTCGGGCGTGAGGGGGACTTCGGCAGCTTCTGTCGCTTGCGCCGCTTCGGCGCGATCGGCGGCGGATTCGCTGAACAGGCTGTCGGACCACGGCTCTTCGTCGTGCTCGGCGCTATCGCGGCGGGCGCTCAGGCTATCTTCGCGGTGGCGACCGAATTCGGTGGTCGGCTGGATTTCCCGCTGTTCCAGTCGAGCGAGTTCTTCATCCAGGTCCAGGCTGTCCAGGTCCAGTTCGGCGGCAGTCCACTGCTTCTGGCTGATGGCCCGAGGTTCTGGCTCGGCTGTCTCGACGATGGCCGGAGCCGCCGGGGGGATCACTTCCTTGCCTGCCTGCTCAAGCAGTTGCTTGGCGGCGTTGAACACCTGCAGGCACGAGCCGCAACGAACCACTCCACGGGCCACGCTCAACTGAGCATGGCTGACGCGGAAGCTGGTTTGGCAATGCGGGCACTGGGTGACGAAGCTGTCGGTCATGCGGCGATCCGGATTATGCAGGCGCTCATTCTAGCGCCGACGGCCAGTGATGCGCACCCAGCCATCGCGATTGGCGATCGGGTCCAGATCGAAGTCCTGCGCGTAGGCGGCGGCTACTTCATCACCTTGCTCGGCGAGGATGCCCGACAGCGCCAGGCGACCACCCGGCTTGACCAGGCTCGACAGTTGCGGTGCGAGGGAGACCAGCGGGCCGGCGAGGATGTTGGCCACCAGCACGTCGGCCTTAACCTGTGGCAGATCTTCCGGCAGATACAGCGGGAAGAGCGCATCGGCGATGTTGTTGCGACCGGCGTTGTCGCGCGAGGCTTCCAGCGCCTGCACGTCGATGTCAGTGCCAACGGCTTCCTTGGCGCCGAGCAGCAGGGCGGCAATCGCCAGGATCCCCGAGCCGCAACCGAAGTCCAGCACGTTGCAGCCTTTCAAGTCCTGACCGTCGAGCCATTCCAGGCACAGCGCGGTGGTCGGGTGCGTGCCGGTGCCGAACGCGAGGCCCGGGTCCAGCAGGATGTTCACGGCGTCGGGTTCAGGCGCGGCGTGCCAGCTCGGCACGATCCACAGGCGTTGGCCGAAGCGCATTGGCTGGAAATCGTCCATCCAGCTGCGTTCCCAGTCCTGGTCTTCGATGACTTCGCTGTGATGCTCGGGCAGCGGGCTGCCGGTCAGCAGCTCCAGATGTGCCAGGACCGAAGCGGCTTCGGTGCCGCCTTCGAACAGGGCCAGCAGGTGAGTGTGCGACCACAGCGGGGTGGTGTTGAGTTCCGGTTCGAAGATCGGCTGGTCTTCGGCGTCCATGAAAGTCACCGACACGGCGCCCACTTCAAGGAAAGCGTCTTCGTAGGTTTCGGCTTGTTCTGGGCTGATGGCGAGACGGACTTGCAGCCAAGGCATGGCGGGCACCTTTGAAAAATATTGATTGCAGCCTAGCGGGCTGCGAGAAGCGCGCAAGTTTACGCGAGCGCGAGGCAGAAGACGACAAGGTCGACATATGCGTGTTCTTCGTAGGAGCGAGCGGTGCGACGATTCGACTTGCCCGCGAACCAGGCGCCGCGGTATGTCTGTACGATTGAGGCGCACCCTTCGCGGGCAAGCCTCGCTCCTACAGGGGGATATGAAACCTTCAGAAACAACAAAGCCGCCCGAAGGCGGCTTTGTTGATCAGGCTAAAAGCTTAGTGCTTTTCGCCAGCCAGCTTGTGTTCCAGGTAGTGAATGTTCACACCACCTTTGCAGAAGCCTTCATCGCGGGTCAGGTCGCGGTGCAGCGGGATGTTGGTCTTGATCCCGTCGACAACGATTTCGTCCAGCGCATTGCGCATGCGCGCCATGGCTTCGTCACGGGTTGCGCCGTAGGTGATCAGCTTGCCGATCAACGAATCGTAGTTCGGCGGAACGGCATAACCGCTGTACAGGTGCGAATCGACGCGAACGCCGTTGCCGCCTGGAGCGTGGAAATGCTTGACCGTGCCCGGGCTTGGCATGAAGGTTTTCGGGTCTTCGGCGTTGATCCGGCATTCCAGCGCGTGACCGCGGATGACTACGTCATCCTGGGTGAACGACAGCTTGTTGCCGGCGGCGATGCTGAGCATCTCCTTGACGATGTCGATACCGGTGACCATTTCCGAAACCGGGTGCTCTACCTGGACACGAGTGTTCATCTCGATGAAGTAGAAGTGACCGTTTTCGTAAAGGAACTCAAAGGTGCCGGCGCCGCGGTAGCCGATGTCGATGCACGCCTTGACGCAGCGAGCGAGGACTTCCTGGCGTGCTTTCTCGTCGATGCCCGGTGCCGGCGCTTCTTCGAGAACCTTCTGGTGACGACGTTGCAGCGAGCAATCGCGGTCGCCCAGATGAATGGCGTGGCCCTGGCCGTCGGAAAGTACCTGAACTTCCACGTGACGTGGGTTGGTCAGGAATTTTTCCAGATAGACCATCGGGTTGCCGAACGCCGCGCCTGCTTCGGAGCGGGTCAGTTTCGCCGAAGAGATCAGGTCTTCTTCGCTATGCACAACGCGCATGCCGCGACCACCACCGCCGCCAGCGGCTTTGATGATCACCGGGTAACCGACTTCGCGACCGATGCGCAGAGCGGTTTCTTCGTCTTCCGGCAGCGGGCCGTCAGAACCCGGAACGGTTGGAACGCCAGCAGCGATCATCGCGTGCTTGGCCGATACCTTGTCGCCCATCAGGCGAATGGTCTCGGCTTTCGGACCAATGAAAGCGAAGCCGGAGTTCTCGACCTGCTCAGCGAAATCAGCGTTTTCCGCAAGGAAACCGTAGCCTGGGTGAATGGCGGTGGCGCCGGTCACTTCAGCCGCGGCGATGATTGCCGGGATGTGCAGGTAAGAGTGGGCGGCCGAGGCCGGACCGATGCAGACGGATTCGTCTGCCAGGCCCAGGTGCATCAGCTCTTTGTCGGCCTTGGAGTAAACGGCGACGGTCTTGATGCCCATCTCTTTGCAGGCACGCAGAATCCGCAGTGCGATCTCACCGCGGTTGGCGATCAGAACTTTTTCCAACTTCGCAGTCATCAAAGTTTCTCCGCGGTTCAAACGATGGTGAACAGCGGTTGGTCGTACTCAACCGGCTGGCCGTCTTCGACGAGGATGGATTCGATCACACCGCTGGTTTCAGCTTCGATGTGGTTCATCATCTTCATGGCTTCGACGATGCACAGGGTGTCGCCTTTCTTCACGGTCTGGCCGACTTCAACGAAGGACGGCGAGCTTGGCGAAGATTTGCGATAGAAGGTGCCGACCATTGGCGAACGGGCAACGGCGCCGTTCAGGGCAGGGGCGGACGGTGCAGCAGGAGCGGCAGCGGCGGCAACCGGGGCAGCAGCGGCAGGCGCTGGAGCCGGAGCGTGCATTGGCGCCGGAGCGTAGTATTGCTGAGCCGGGGTTTTGCTATGGCGGCTGATGCGAACGGACTCTTCGCCTTCCTTGATCTCGAGCTCGTCGATGCCGGACTCTTCCAGCAGTTCGATCAGTTTCTTAACTTTACGGATATCCATGAATCATCAACTCCCAAGGGTCGGTCAGGGGCGTATAGCTTGTTGTTCAAGCTGCTCTAGTGCAGCCTCCAGGGCCAGTCGATAACCGCTGGCGCCAAGGCCGCAGATCACTCCCACCGCTACGTCGGAGAAGTAAGAGTGATGGCGGAAAGGTTCGCGTTTGTGCACGTTAGACAAATGCACTTCGATGAATGGGATGCTCACCGCCAGCAGCGCGTCACGTAATGCGACACTTGTGTGTGTAAAAGCTGCTGGATTGATCAGAATGAAGTCCACACCTTCGCTGCGGGCAGCGTGGATGCGGTCGATCAATTCGTACTCGGCGTTGCTTTGCAGGTGCAGCAAATGATGGCCGGCTTCACGAGCGCGGCGTTCCAGGTCCTGATTGATCTGCGCCAGTGTCGTAGCGCCATAGGTGCCCGGTTCACGGGTGCCGAGCATGTTCAGGTTGGGGCCGTGCAGAACCAATAGGGTCGCCATCTGCTGTTCCTCGTTATCCGTGTGCATTTGTCAGAACCCGGCGACTATGCCGCAAAGCCTTTGTGACTGTCCAGTTCTATGCAATAGCCAGCACGATGGCCGATGTTTGCGCGAAATATGTGACCGGGTGATTAAATCCGGTCATTTGCTTTCGATACACGTTCGGCGAAGTCCGTGGCGCTGATTTCGCCGATCACTCGTACATCGGCGCGTTCGACACCGTCCTTGCCAAAAAACATCAGCGCCGGTGGGCCGAATAGTGTGTAGCGGTCGAGGAGGGCGCGTTGCTCGGCGTTGCTGGCGGTGATGTCGAAGCGAATCAGCCGATAACCCTTGAGGCGTTCGACGACCTGCGCGTCGTTAAGCACTTTGTGTTCGATGACTTTGCAACTGATGCACCAGTCGGCGTACCAGTCGAGCAGCAGCGGGGTGCCGGAGGATTTGGCTTCGGCGAGGACGCGATCGAGTTCGGCTGGAGTCGTGACGGTTTGCCAGTCGCTGGTGTTTTGTGACTGCTCGTTGCTGTTGACGACACGCGGCTGGCCGATCGGGTTGAACGGATCGGTCTGGCCACTGAAGGCGCCATACCAACAGGCCAGTGCATAAAACAGCAGGAACATCCCGAGTAACTGGCCCAGGCGTTTTCGCGGAGGTTTGTAGACGAACTCCAGCGCGCCCATGAACAAGCCGACACCGCCGGCCAGCAAGCCGATCAGCAACAAAGTGATCTGCCCCGGCAGCACGCGACTGAGCAGGCCGATCGCCAGACCCAGCAATAGCACGCCAATCGAGTTTTTCACGTAGACCAGCCATGGTCCGCTTTTCGGCAGCCAGGCGGCGCCGCCAGTGGCCACCAGCAACAGCGGTGCGCCCATGCCGAGGCCGAGCAAGAACAGTTTCAAGCCGCCGCCCAACGCATCGCCACTGGCGCTGATGTACAGCAGCGCGCCGGCCAGCGGTGCCGAGACGCAGGGAGAAACCAACAGACTGGAAACCACGCCCAGCACCGCCGCGCCCCACAACGAACCGCCTTCGGTGCGCCCGGCGATGCGGTCCAGCCGACTGCTGATCGCCTGCGGTAACTTGAGTTCGAAGACACCGAACATCGCTAGGGCAAACAGTGCAAAAAACATTGCGAACGGCACCAGCACCCACGCCGATTGCAGCCGCGCCTGAAGGTTGAGCTGCGCGCCGAACATCCCCATCAACGCACCGAGCAGAGCGAAGCAGGCGGCCATCGGCAGCACGTAAGCGAGCGAAAGGTTGAAGCCGCGCAAGCCACCCACCTGGCCGCGCAACACCACGCCGGAGAGGATCGGCAGCATTGGCAGCACGCAAGGGGTGAAGGTCAGGCCAAGGCCCGCAAGGAAGAACAATGCCAGTTCCCGCCAGCTCCAGCTCGTGGTTGTGCCGCCACTGCCGTCGATACTCAGGCGTTCGGTCTCGGGCGGATAGCACAGGCCTTTGTCGGCACAGCCTTGATAGGTCACCGCCAGCGTGAAGGCGCGTTGATCGCTGCGCGGCAGTTCGACATCGAGAATCCCGTGGTAAACCTCGACGTCGCCGAAGTATTCATCGTGTTTCTGCTCGCCTTTGGGCAGCTGTGCCGGGCCGACTACGATCTCGGCAGGGTCGGCGCGAAACTGAAAGCGATGGCGGTAGAGGTAATAACCCTCGGTGGCGACGAAACGCAGCTTGATCGATTGTGGCGTGCTGTCTATCAGGCTCAGTTGAAAGGCTTCGCGCACGGGCAGGAAGTCGGCGCTGTTGTTGATCGAACCCAGAGTGGAACTGGGTCGACTCTCCAGCAAACCGGCGGCGGTGGCCGGCAGGGCGAGCACTAAAAGCAGCAGGCAGAGCAAACGGCGCATGACGATCTCGCGTATCGGAATTGGGGCCATGATAGCGGACAGTCGATTGGATTGCTTTTATGGGTCCTGTAGGAGCGAGGCTTGCCCGCGAAGAACGATGACACGGTTCGCCTGATAAACCGTGTCGTCTGGTTCGCGGGCAAGCCTCGCTCCTACAGGTATGTGGTGGTCTGTCAGACGCGGAATGCCTGAACGGCCGTATGCAACCGCCCGCCCAATACCAACAAATGCTCGCCTTGCTCACGTCCCTCACCGATACGCAGCAAATTATCCCCGCCCAATTGGTGAATCCGCTCACTGTGATCGCGGATTTCGCTGACGGCTCCGCTCTGCTGAGCCGTGACATCGGCGATGCGTACGGCAGTGTCTGAAATCGTCTGGATCGCCCCGACGATTTTATCCAGCGCACCGTCGGCCGCCTGGGCCTGATTGGCTGTCGCCTCCGCGTGTTCAACCTGCGCGCGCATGCCTTCCACCGACTCTCGGGCCGCTGTCTGCAGCCCGGCGATCAAGTTCTGGATCTCTGCCGTAGCGCCTGCGGTGCGCTGCGCCAATGACCGAACCTCTTCCGCCACGACGGCAAACCCGCGTCCCATTTCCCCGGCGCGGGCCGCTTCGATGGCGGCGTTCAGGGCCAGCAGGTTGGTCTGGTCGGCAATCGAGCGGATCACCGTCAGCACGCCGCCGATGGTGGCGGACTCCTCGGCCAGATGTTCGATCATCTGTGCATTGCTTTGCACTTCGCCCACCAGCGCATGCAACCCGGTGAGGCTCAAACCGATGACTTTCTGTCCATGTTCTACCGCCAATCCAGCATGGCGGCTGGCGTCGGCAGCCTGGCTGGCATCGCCGGCGACTTGTTGAATGGTCGCTTCCAGCTCGCCGAGGGAGTCGCGGATCAACGCGGTGTCACCCGCCTGATGTTCGGCGCCGCTGTGCAAATCATTGCTCAACTCGGCCAGGGTGCGGCTGCTGCCGGCAACCTGCTCGGCGTTGAGGCGAATGGTTCCGACCAGATCGACGAGGTAGGCGCGCAGTCGATTGAGCGAGGCCTGGATGTCATGCAGTTCGCGATTGGTCTTGCCCAATTCGATGTCGCGGCTGAAGTCGCCTTCGGCCCAGGTCGAGAGTGCCGGCGCGAGGTTGGTCAGCGTCCGGGCCAGGCGCCGCTGCAGGGTGTCGATGAGTAATGCGATCAGCAGAATCAGGCCGATCATCACCCCTTGCATCAGCCGCACTTCGCTCTGGATCTGCCCGTGCTGGGCACGGACCACCGGTTCCAGCCCGGCGATGGACTGTTGCACGGCAGCGATTTTCTGGTGAGTCGCGGCGCTGAGGTCGGCGCGTTTCTGGATCTGCTCGCGGGTTCGCGCAAGCTCTGCGGGATAGCGCGTGAGCAGGCTGTTGAGCTCGCGTTTGAGGCCGACGCCGGCATCTTCCGCAACGGTTTTTTCGGTGTTCTCCAGGCCCATCATTGCAGCGAAATCGTCGGTGCCCGATTCACTTTTACTGGTCACGCCCAAGAGCGGCAAGGCGTTCAGAAGCTCGGCTTGCGTGCGGATGTTGGTGACTTCGCGCTCGACATCGGCGGCCAGTTCGCTGCGGCCGCTGCTGACCAGTTTGTCCCGCGCCAAAGAGAGTTTGCCCAGGTGTTGGGAGGCCGCGAGCAATGGCGTCAGATAGTTCGCGTTGCTGCTGGCGTATTGACTCAACTGGTCGAGGCTGGCGCCGAGTTCGCGTTCGGCTTGCAGCAACAGCGCCTGAGGATCGCCTGCGAGTTTGCCGGCGGCCAACAGGTCGGTTTTGCTGAATTCATCCAGGTTCGACAGGCTCGGGCGCAAGCTGTCGGCCAGCGTCGGCGGTAGCTCGGCGAGTTCCTTTTGCAGGCCGTCGATGGCTTGGCTGGCGCTGCTCAGGCGCAAGGCATCGCCGCTGGCCAGGTAATCCTCGATGTTACGCGCCACTTCATTCTGGAATTGCTGGGACAACCCGAGGTAGCGCTCCATCAATAGATAGGGGCGCTCCAGGGCTTTTTGCGACCACCAAAGCGTGGCGCCGAGGGCCACGCACACGGCGACTAGAAGGAGGGTATTGAGATTGGTCAGCAGCTTCAGACGCATCAAGGGACTACCAACGGCGAAATGGTAAGTGCCTGAAGTTATTGCGTTTCTGTTACAGGGTTATGACTGAATGGGTCGATTCCGATGAAAAAGTGGCACTTTGCTTTGACGTCCGTGCGGCTTGTACGCGGTTGCGTCCGGCATGCTTGGCACGGTACAGCGCCTCGTCTGCCTGGCTGGCCATCATCAGGCCGTCGGAGTCTTCGCACAGCTCGACCACCCCGGCGCTGAACGTGCACCAGAGGTCCTGGGGCTGAGCGGGGTAATGGATTTCGGCGAAGCGCTGACGGATTTCGTCGAGGACTTTACAGGCCGCTTCGATATCGGTGTCCGGCATGACGATGGCAAATTCTTCGCCGCCGTAGCGGCCGATGAAATCGGTCTTGCGCAATCGTTGCTTGAGGAACAGCGCCAGGCTCTTGATCACACGGTCGCCCATGGGGTGGCCGTGGCTGTCGTTGACCCGTTTGAAGTGGTCGATGTCGAGCATCGCAAAGCTCAGCGGCTTGCTCTCTCGGCGTGCGCGGAAGCTGCAGTCTTCGAGTAATTGCAGAATGTGCGTGTGGTTGTACAGCCCGGTGAGGCTGTCGCGGACCATCCGCGCTTTCAGATTGCGCGCCCGCGCCGCGCGGTTGCGCACGGTGGTGATCAGGTGCCGGGGCTTGATCGGTTTGGTCAGGAAGTCGTCGCCGCCCTCGCTCATGGCGTCGAGCTGCTTGTCCAGGTCGTCTTCGGCCGACAGGTAAATGATCGGCACGCTGACATAGCGGTCATTGTGGCGGATCACTTTGGCCAGTTCCGTACCGGTGCAGGCCGGCATGTACATGTCGAGAATGATCAGGTCGGGCTGGAAATCCGCCAGTTCGGCCATGGCCTGGATCGGCTCGATCAAGGTGCGCGTGACGATCCCGGCGCTGTTGAGCAGGCGCTCGGTGTGCAAGGCCTGGGCGCGGGAATCGTCGATGATCAGCACTTTATAAGGTTCGTACTGCGCGACGCAGGTCAGGACTTCGATTTTCTCCAGCAGGCTCGAGGCTTCGAGGGTGCCGGTGAGAAACTCCTGGCCACCGGCACGCACGGCGGCGAGGCGGGTCGGGGTGTCGGTTTCGAGCAGACTGAAAAACAGCAGCGGCAACGGTTCATCCAGACCGACCTGGGCTTCGGCGGCCAGTTTCAGGCCGACGCCGGGGCCGCTGAAGTCCACGTCCATGACAATCGCGGCAGGCAAACGCTCGACCATCGAGGAGCGAAACGCCGACACGCTGTCGAGGGACTGGGCGCTGAGGCCGAAAAATTCCAGTTGTTTGGCCAGTCGCTCGGCACGGTCGTGATCCTGCAGCATCACGTAGATCGGCTTGCGCAACGGCGGCAGGAAGGTTTGTTCGAGCTGATCGCCATGGCGCAGGCCGGTACGCGACAGACGCTGCATCAAGCGATTGAGGTCAGTGATCAGGCCGCTGCTGAGGCGCCCGCGATTGGCGTCGACAGCCTCCAGCGACTGGCCGATATGGCGCGCCAGTTGCGTGTGTTCCGGTTGTTCGAAGCGCTCGGCGAAACGCAGCAGGCGCAGGTTGGCTTCACTCAATTCCGATAAGTCGGTGGTGGACCACTCACTGCGTTGCAGGCGCTGCCAGATCTCAAGAATTTGACGTGCCTGATGAATTACCCGCTGGGCAAAGTGGTGCTTGAGGCGCTCACGGCTGGGGTCTTCTGGCTCGGTCATATCCTGACTACTAGTTAGGGTGCATGCTGAGATCGACTGGTGGCTCTATGCTAGCACCTCTTTTCAGTCGCATGAGTGTCGTATGTCAATAATCTGCAATGCGACGTCATTCAGTTTCTGACTGGCGGGTCTGAAAATGTGTGTCGGTGATCTGGCATTACCCATGATCAGGGCCTCTCCTGCCTGTTTTCGCGAATCGTCTGTCATCCCGGCGAGCGATACTTGTCAGGGAGTTCTGATTTTTCGCCGGCAGACTTGAACCGGATTTTCGGCTGGTAGGGTGTCAGGGAAACCCTTAGATGCCATCGGCCCATTATGACCCAGTGTTTCAAAGAACATCCCAGCGACGAGCAGCGGCTGAATCACAACAGCACGCCCGTTGCTGATTGTGAATGCAAAGAGGAACTGCTCTATGGGAGCAAGACGTTTGTTACCGACGTCCCGATTCTGACGTGCGGGTGCCTATGGCGACACTACCAGCGGGAGGCGGAGGACATCGTCGCACCTGGAGGGGTATTGATTGCCGACCCTGTTGAGCGCAACCGCGTTATCAACGCTGCGTACGCTCGACTCTGGCTGCACGATTCCAGGTTTCAGTGGGCCGGGCTGGCGGCGTTTGCCTCCAAGCAGGTTGGCTGCGGATTGCTGCATGCGGCGGACAGTATCGATCTCATTCGCGATGAGCATGAGTCGCGGGAGCGTATGCGTGACAGTCGTCGAGAGTACGGTTTGTTGACGCCGGACAGGATGGCCGGGCAGGCGCAAGAGTTGCGTGACTATAAGGAAGCGGATGCGCGCAATCCGGCGCCCTCTGTGGATTTTCGTTCTGCGGATGAGGATTTGTCGTTGGTGCAACAACAGTTCCGGCATGTGCACGACATGATGGCGCTGGGGAACACCACGCTGTTTCTGGATGTTTTTCCGTTGCATGAGTTTTATGCGAAACGGGGGTTCAGAGAGTTGAAAAAGTGTTTGGGAGCACGGGCGGGAATATTTGGGCATCCGAAGTTTCCGGTGCTGTGGCCAGTGGGGAAGGAAAAGCTGGAATTCGGGCTGGATTACACCGAGATTTTGCTGGGTTTTGAGGCGATAGAGGATGGAGATATTGCCGGTAGCGTTGAGCATTTGGCTTGGCATGAGCAACAGAACATTCTCCAGCCAACTATTTACAAGGATCGGCAGTTGGTCAGCTTACTGCGTGCCAACCACGCATCCTACGTCACTGGGTTTCCTTCAGGCGTTGCCCAGGCGATTGAGTTGACCCTCACCAGTCAATGTGAGCGCGTCGAAGACGAGCGCACCATTGGTTTCAGTAACAACCCGCTGGCGGACTTGTCGGATATCCAGCAGCGAATGCCTTTCGTACTTCGCGCTGCAGCGCGCTTTGATCAGATGCTTGACGACACAAACCGAAGTGTACTTGAGCAGTCGATCATCGAGATTGCGTCTGGGCAGGTAATCCCATGAGTCTGCGGCCAGGTATCGACCGCTGGCGGCTTGGGGCGGGTTGGCTGTTTCTGGCTGTCCTGCTATGGATGGCTACGAATCAGTTAGTCGAGTCTCTATCGCAAGAGCCGGTCATCGCATTGGAAATGGGCGGTACCTACGAAACCTTGCGCAAACATTCTTCAGTTCCCTTCAGTCCGATGGTCCCCGGGCACGTCTGGATGGGCCTTCCCAAGACAGATGCGCGCCTTCGATTCATCGATCCGCAGTACGAATTCGTCACACCGAGAGCGCGCTTTTTCACTGTTGTATTTGACGACAATATCGTTAGCAGTATCCGCATGTCTCCGCAGATAGAGCCACTACTGATCGATGATGCCCTCAAGGTAGTTCTCGACCTGCAAGACCAATGGCGCGAAAAAGGTTGGGTGGCAAAGGGGCTACGAAACAATCCCACGATCGCGGATACCCCTGAGTGGCGGGCTTACTTGAGTAGAGGAATTCTTTCCGGGCGATCCTATTGGCAGGCGGGCGACAAGTATCAGGCCATGCTGATACTGGGACGCTTCGAGGATTATCGAAATCCGAGTCAGGAACGCTACCTCATCACCTTGGACCTCGGTAAAGCCTGGAGGCCCTTCGACGAAATCGAAGACATGTACGACGAACCCTCGCACTTCCCCGCCCCACAACCCAAAAAAACCCAAGGAGCCCCACCATGCCAACTCCCGCCTTCATGACCCTCCACGGCGAACACCAAGGCCTGATCAGCGCTGGTGCTTTTACTGAGGCGTCGGTGGGCAACATCTATCAAAAGGGGCGTGAGGACCAAATCATGATCCAGGCCCTGAGCCACGGGATCTTCGTACCGAAAGGGTCGGGCGCAGGTCGTCGGATGCACAAGCCCTTGATCGTCACCAAGGCCATCGACAAAGCGACACCGCTGATCAACAACGCTTTATGTTCTGGAGAATTGCTAAAAATATGCCGCGTCGAGTGGTATCGCACCTCGGCTCAGGGAATCCAGGAACACTTTTATACGATGGAACTGGAAGACGCGGTGATCATCGGCGCTGAAGTGCTTATGCCGCATTGCCAGGATCCCGGTACTGCTCACCTCACTCAAGTGGAGAAAGTCCATTTCAGTTACCGGCGCATTAATTGGCGGCATGAAGTCAGCCGAACCATGGGCTCCGATGAGTGGAGCACCGAGGTGCCGGGATGAGGTTGGTCAACGAGCTCGATCTGTCCGAGTGGGAGCGTCAACATGCCTGGCCCAGTGAGCAAGCGCTGGAGCTTGTGCGCCAGGCGCTGCAAGATCGGCAGCTTATCGATGGAATGGACGAGTTGCGTGCCGGCCTGCTGATTGATATCGAGAGCGAGGTGCTCGACCCGATCGAGCGGGGGGAATGGCGGTTGGTCAGGCCTGAAGCCGATTACGCTGACTGGGTAATGCCGGAGCGGACGTTTGATCCGAAGATAATGGAGCTGATGCAAAATCCGCCTGTTCAGCCGTCGAGAACGCCAAGGGTCTTTCGCCTCCTGGACAGCGCAACCGGTGAGCCGCTGGCGCTGCATGACTACATTGCGACGGTGGATGGGGACACGGCGCGACGCAGGACCGACGGCAAGGGCATTGCTCATCTGTTTACATCAACGGGGTGGCAGCAAATTTCAATGAAGGTCATTGGCGTTTAACCCTGGCAGGGCGACTAGAATTCATCGGCGCTCGGTTGTCACAGACCTGACGCTAATTTCTGCGGATAACCCGACGACGGGTGCCGGGCAAAGGCACGTTGTTGTATGGTTGTGGTCGAACCGATGAACTCAAGTGATTGAAAGGATATCGCCATGCTGGACTGGAAGAACCGCGCGGGCAGCGCGCCTGAACGTGCCGCTGAACCGAAATCGGCTACCCGCAGTTACATCGGTGGCCTTTTGTTCAGTCGGGCGCTGGCCACGCTGATCGGCCTCTATCTGATTGTGGCCTTTGTGCTTGGCTGGTACTGGAGCCAGGAGCCGGCGCTGTTCCCGGTACAACAGAATGCTCAAGTGGCGGCCGAGAAAGAAGGCAAGCAAATGGTCATCGGCTACACCACGGTCGAAACACTCAAGACCGTCGCCGATACCTTGCTGACCAAACCGGGCGGCTACATCTCCAACGACCGTTTCCCGCCGGGCCTGTGGATGGACAACACGCCGAGCTGGGAATATGGCGTGCTGGTCCAGGTCCGCGATCTGACGCGGGCGCTGCGCAAAGACTTCGCCCGTTCGCAGTCGCAATCGGCCGAAGACGCCGATCTGGCGAAAGCCGAGCCGCGTTTCAACTTTGACAATAAAAGCTGGGTGCTGCCCTCCAGCGAGTCCGAGTATCAGGAAGGCATCAATTCCCTGAGCCGCTATCAGGCGCGTCTGTCCGACCCTTTGCAGAAAAACGCGCTGTTCTACGCCCGTGCCGACAACCTGAACAACTGGCTGGGCGATGTGGGCACCCGTTTGGGTTCGCTGTCGCAACGCCTGTCGGCCAGCGTTGGCCGGGTCAAACTGAACACCGCGCTGAAGACCGAAGTGGTCGCGCCGGGTCAGGTGCCACAGGTTGACGAGGAAATCGTCGAAACCCCGTGGATGCAGATCGACAACGTGTTCTATGAAGCTCGCGGTCAGGCCTGGGCCTTGTCCCACTTGCTGCGTGCCATCGAAGTCGACTTCGCCGATGTGCTGGCGAAGAAGAACGCGACCGTCAGCGTGCGCCAGATCATTCGTGAACTGGAAGCGTCGCAGGAACCGGTCTGGAGTCCGATGATTCTCAACGGTAGCGGCTTCGGCGTACTGGCCAACCACTCGCTGGTCATGGCCAATTACATTTCCCGGGCCAACGCCGCAGTGATCGATTTGCGTCAACTGCTCAATCAGGGCTGAGTCATGGTCGATAACGCGAGAGAGGCCGCCCACCGCGCGGCCTCGGATGCCGAACAGATCGCCTGGGTCGACGAGCAGGACAACCTGCTCGGTGCACTGGTCCGCTCGGACCTGCGCGAGCGCGGGCTGATCGGACGCGGTACCTACATCATGCTGTTCAATTCGGCTGGTGAACTCTGCGTTCACCGGCGCACCCTGAGCAAAGCGATTTATCCGGGGTATTGGGACGTGGCGGCGGGGGGCATGGTGCTCGCCAGCGAAACCTACGCCGAATCGGCCGCCCGCGAGCTTGAAGAAGAGTTGGGCGTGAGCGGGGTGGAACTCACTGCCCATGATCATTTTTTCTTCGAAGACACCGGCAATCGTTTGTGGTGTTCGGCGTTTTCGGCGGTGTGGGACGGGCCGTTGACCCTGCAACCGGAAGAGGTGCTCGAAGCGCGCTTTTTGCCAATCGATGAAGTGCTTCGGGAAATCGACGAAAAGCCTTACTGCCCGGACTCTCTGGCCGCGTTGAAGCGCTATCTCCGGGCTCGTGGCGAGGACGTCGCAAAAGAGGCATAAATTGGCGCCGATTGGCTCTTAGCAAGTCGGCTTTTTGCCGTTACACTGCGCGACCTTTTCAAGCTGAACCGTATTGCTCTTTGTAGGAGCGAAGCTTGCTCGCGATGGACGTTAACGATAACGCGTGCATCCAGATTGTACGCATCGTCCTTGCGTTCTTCGCGAGCAAGCTTCGCTCCTACAGGGTTGTTTCGGTTCAGTAGCGCTGCCCCTGCCTGAGTGGGGCTTCGCGGTCGATGGCACCTGCCCAGGTTGCCGCGACCAGTCTTTGTCCTCCCAAGAGGATTGCCGGTGGCCAAAAAAGCCGCATCCTTCGCCGCCCTTGGTGGCCTGGTATTTTCCACCGACGCAGGTCGTCATTGCCCGGATTGCAGTAAGCCGGTGGACGCCTGTATCTGCAAACAGACCGTTATCCCGGCCGGCGACGGCATCGCTCGCGTGCGTCGCGAAAGCAAGGGCCGTGGCGGCAAGACGGTGACCACCATCACCGGCGTGCCGTTGGCTGAAGACGCGCTCAAGGACCTGGCCACCACGTTGAAGAAACGCTGTGGCACCGGTGGGGCGTTGAAAGACGGAATCATTGAGATCCAGGGCGATCATGTCGAGCTGCTGTTGGGCGAGCTGATCAAACTCGGTTTCAAGGCAAAGAAGTCCGGCGGCTAGCAGCCTCTGTGAAAACCACCCTCGGCTTGACCCGGTCCTGACTTCTTCTGGCCTGGCGTCGCCTACATGGTTTTCACAGAGCCTGTTCTGACCGGTTTCTAAACTCACTGCGGTCAGCGAGGTCTATCCCCTCGTTGACGAACCGTCATTTTCATCCTTTAGACTGCGCCGGCCTGAACCCAGGCGACGCTCTATGACTTCTTTATAGGGGACTTCAATGTCCGTACGACGCACACGCAAAGACGATGGCAGCCAATGGACAGTTGCGGACAGCCGCAGTGTTTACGGGATTCGCCATTGGGGGGCCGGGTATTTCGCGATCAATGACGCCGGTCGCGTCGAGGTTCGTCCGAACGGTCCGGCCAGTTCGCCTATCGACCTGTTCGAGCAAGTCGACCAGCTGCGTAAAAGTGGCTTGTCCTTGCCTCTGCTGGTGCGTTTCCCGGACATTCTGCAAGACCGCGTGCGTCAGCTGACCGGCGCCTTCGATGCCAACATCGAGCGCCTGGAATACCAGAGCAAGTACACCGCGCTGTACCCGATCAAGGTTAACCAGCAAGAAGCGGTGATCGAAAACATCATCGCCACGCAGAACGTGTCCATCGGCCTGGAAGCTGGCTCCAAGCCTGAGCTGCTGGCCGTGCTGGCACTGGCGCCGAAGGGCGGCACCATCGTGTGCAACGGTTACAAGGACCGCGAGTTCATTCGGCTGGCGCTGATGGGCCAGAAGCTTGGCCACAACGTGTTCATCGTGATCGAGAAAGAATCCGAAGTCGGCCTGGTGATCGAAGAAGCCGCCTCGCTGAAGGTCAAGCCGCAGGTCGGCTTGCGCGTGCGCCTGTCGTCCCTGGCTTCGAGCAAGTGGGCGGACACCGGTGGCGAGAAATCCAAGTTCGGTCTGTCGGCGGCGCAACTGCTGTCGGTGGTCGAGCGTTTCCGCGCGGCGGGTCTGGACCAGGGCATTCGTCTGCTGCACTTCCACATGGGCTCGCAGATCGCCAACCTGGCGGACTACCAGCACGGTTTCAAGGAAGCGATTCGTTACTACGGCGAACTGCGCAACCTCGGCCTGCCGGTTGACCACATCGACGTCGGTGGCGGTCTGGGCGTCGACTACGACGGCACGCACTCGCGTAACGCCAGCTCGATCAACTACGACATGGACGATTACGCCGGTGTCGTGGTCGGGATGCTCAAGGAGTTCTGCGACGCGCAGAGCCTGCCGCACCCGAACATTTTCTCCGAAAGCGGCCGTTCCCTGACCGCCCACCACGCGATGCTGGTGGTGCAAGTCACCGACGTTGAAAAACACAACGACGACGTGCCGAAGATCGACAACAAGGAAGAGCTGCCGGAAACCGTGCAGTGGCTGGTTGACCTGCTCGGCCCGACCGACATCGAAATGGTCACCGAAACCTACTGGCGCGCCACTCACTACATGAGCGACGTGGCCACCCAGTACGCCGACGGCAAGCTGACCCTGGCGCAAAAAGCCCTGGCCGAGCAATGCTACTTCGCCGTGTGCCGTCGCCTGCACAACTCGTTGAAGGCGCGTCAGCGTTCGCACCGTCAGGTGCTCGACGAACTCAACGACAAGCTGGCCGACAAGTACATCTGCAACTTCTCGGTATTCCAGAGCCTGCCGGACACCTGGGCCATCGGCCAGGTCCTGCCGATCCTGCCGCTGCACCGTCTCGACGAAGAGCCGCTGCGCCGCGCGGTGCTGCAAGACCTGACCTGTGACTCCGACGGCAAGATCAAGCAATACGTCGACGAGCAGAGCATCGAGACCAGCCTGCCCGTGCACGCTCTGAATGAGGGCGAAGACTACCTGCTGGGGATCTTCCTGGTCGGCGCTTACCAGGAAATTCTTGGCGACATGCACAACCTGTTCGGTGACACCGACTCGGTGAACATCTACCAGAATGCCGACGGCAGCGTGTACCACGCGGGTATCGAAACCCACGACACCATCGAAGACATGCTGCGTTACGTGCATTTGTCGCCGGAAGAGCTGATGACCCACTACCGCGACAAGTGCGCCAGTGCGCGCATCACCGCGGCCGAGCGCACCCAGTTCCTCGACGCCCTGCGTCTGGGCCTGACCCGTTCGTCTTACCTGTCTTCCTGAGGTAAGTCGCCGTTCTCGCCAGGTTGTCTGAAAATGTTCCGCACGCTGCGGAAATTTCAGATGACCTGGTGCGGCGGTTCTCTGTTTTCAAGCGAAACGTCCCACACTCCCGGCTATCAAAGCCATATGGTCTTCTTTTCGCGTAGGCCATTTCCTAAGTTGTACTTCGGCACTCTACTCGGCCATGTCTCTCGGCGAGAATCCCCGGCCGCCCCTCCTGTAGAGAATCGCCGATGTTCGATCCAGTCAACGAACCTTCATTTCGTCTGGATGTAGCCGGTCTGCCCGACCCTTTCGAAGTCCTGGCCTTTACCGGTAGAGAAGCGATCAGCGAGCCCTTTGTGTTCGATGTGGATCTGCTGATCAATGACCCGAAGCTGGACCTCGCGAGCCTGCTGTACCGCCCGGCCGTTTTGCATTTCGGGCCAGAGGGCAGCACTTTCCATGGCCAACTGCATGAACTGGTCCAGCGTGACCATGGCCCGAGCGTCAGACTTTGCCACGTGCGTCTGGGGCCGAAGCTTACGTGCCTGTCCCAGCGTTTCAGCCAGCGGATTTTCAGTACGTTGTCGGTGCCCGAGATCCTCAGCCAGGTGCTCAAGGAACACGGCATTACCGGTAAGGACCGACGCTTCGAATTGACTGGCGATTACCCGCCCCGTGATTTCTGCACGCAGTATCGGGAATCGGATCTGCAGTTTCTCCAGCGTCTGTGTGCCCAGGAACGCCTTCACTACCATTTCGAGCATCAGAGCGATGGGCATTGCGTGGTGTTCGGTGACGGCCACGGGCATTTTCGTCTCGGCGAAAACGCGGTGTTCGCGGTCGGGCAAGCTTCTCCTGCAGTGCGCCGGTTTCAGCTTCAGGCAGAGCAACGCACCGCGCAAAGTGCCGAAGGCTGCACGGACCTGCCGACGCTGCGCAGCGGTCAGTTGATGCCCTTGTCTGGCCATCCGGTCGCCGATTGGAATCATCTGTGGTTGCTGACCCATGTCGACCATCAGGGTAGTCAGGATCCATTGGTCCCGTACAGCAACCAGATCCGTGCGATTCACTGGGAGTTGCCTTTCGTCTCGCCGCATTGCGCGGTGAAACCACGGATGCACAGCCTGCAACGAGCCTGGGTGGTCGACGTCGATGAGCCTCGGCCCGATCCTTCCAGACCGATTGCCGTGCAGTTTGACTGGCTCTATCAGGGCGAAGGCGCGACGCCCAGTCATTGTTGGCTGCCGTTGGCGGCTGAGCTGGAAGGGCCGACCGCCTCGCCGCTGAGCGAAGGGACCGAAGTGGTGGTGAGCTTTATCGAGGGCGATCCGGATCAGCCGCTGATTTGCGGGTTTCTTCACGCGCCGTCGTCGCTCGAAGAGGTTGAGGAGCCCAGCCCGACTGAGGACGGATCACCCCATGACGGCTTGCTGGAACTCCTGCGCTCGGGCGAGCCCTTGGTGGTGTTGTGCCTGTTGCCCGGCGGCGGCAGCTTCAGTCACTGCCCGCAGGCGCTTTGCACCTGTCGGGCGGCGACGCTGTTTGGCCAGAGCGGTGCGGCATGATTGGCGCAACCCCGCAATGGCTGTTGCTGGATGTCCCGAGTGCAGCCCAAGCGAGCGCAGCACTGCATCAGGTGTTCGCGCAGGCCCAGTGGTTCTGGTTGTTCGAGGGCACCGAATTGCAGGCGCTGCGCGAAGACGGCCCGGTACTCATTGACCTTCGAACGTGCCCCGCACTGGCCGAGTTGTGCTACAGCCAAACGCAGGTCTGGCGTGGCTTGCTGATCGTCAGCGAGGTGTCGTCCTCACAGTTGCTGGAGCATTTGCGCCGCATGCTCATCGTCTCTTGCGGGCTGCACCATCGAGCCTTGTTGAGTTATTACAACCCGAACACGGCCAGTTACTTTTTCGATGCCTGTGATGCCCGGGAATTGAGTCGCTGGCTGGGCCCGATCAGCCAGTTGCACTGGTTCGGCGGGTCCTGGGCCGATCGCGCGATCGGCAGCGAGGGCTGGCAACAGTTGCTCAACCCGGGGCTCGCCGTCAGCCCGCTGGCGGTCGAAGAAAGCCTCAGCCCTCGACAGCGCGAAACCCTGCAAACCTGCCTGCTGGAGCAGCATGCCTGGCACTGGAGCCAATCCATCGGGGCCGATTTCAGCAGCCTGTGGTCCCATGTGCAGGAAGGGCTGGCGCTGGGTTTCAGCGAGCGGCCGGTGCTTGATGGCTGGTTATGGCTGCGCCTGCAGAACCCCCGAGCTTCGCTGGTGCAGCCGTTGTCGGGGCTTACGCAGCAGGAGCGTCTCGATAGCCTGCGCAAATGCTGGCAGAACAATCAGCCTCAATGAGCCCGGCCCGCGAACCAGCCATCGTTGTTGCGCAGCACCCAGGCGATTGCGCCGAGGGTCACGCTGCGCAACACCATGAACAACAGGAAAGTTATCCACAGCCCGTGGTTGCCCAAACCTTGCAGCGCCCAGGCGAACGGTAGCAACAGGATCACGGTCAACAGCATGCCGTTGCGCATCTCCCGGGCGCGGGTTGCGCCGATGAACAGCCCGTCGAGCAAATAGCTCCAGACCGCGATCAGCGGCAGGGCGGCGAGGTAGGGCAGGTAGACGAACGCCGTGTCGCGTACGTTCTGAATGTCGGTCTGCATCTCGATGAACAAGTGCCCGGCAAACAGGAACAGCACGGCAAACCCCAGGCTCGCCAACAACGACCATCCGCAAGCGACGACCAATGAACGGCGCAGGGCGTCCCGGTCGCGGGCGCCAATTGCGTGCCCGCACAGCGCTTCCACGGCATGGGCCAACCCATCGAGCGCGTGGGCCGTCAGCAGCAAACCATTGAGCAGCAACGCGTTGGCGGCGACCGTGGCGTCACCCAGCCGCGCACCTTGTACGGTGATCAGGAAAAACACCGATTGCAGCAACAGGCTGCGGATGAAGATGTCGCGGTTCACGGCCAGGAGTGGTCGCCAACTCTGCCACAGCGCCAACGCGGCCCAGGCGATGTGACCGGGGTAGGCGCGCAGTGCCTTGCGGGTCATCAGCAGGCCGATCAGCGCGCCGGTCCATTCGGCGATCACCGAGGCCCGGGCCGCACCGACCACGCCCCATTCCAGGCCGAGGACGAACCACAGGTTCAGTGCAATGTTGACCAGGTTGGTGCTCAGTAAAATCGCCAGCGGCGCCCGGGCGTTTTGCGTGCCGAGGAACCAGCCGACCAACGCGTAACTGGCCAGCGCCGCAGGCAGACCGAACAATCGCGTGTGGAAGAATTCGCGGGTCAGTTGATCCAGTTCCGCCGAAGGTTGCATGAAGTGCAGCGCGACACCGCTCAACGGAATGCCCAGCGCACCCAAGGCAATGGCCAGCCCCATGGCCAGCAACAGGCCTTGCAACAGGATCTGCCGCAACGCCGCGCCATCCCCGCGTCCGGCGGCCTGGGCGGCAAACCCGGTGGAACCCATGCGCAGAAAGCCCATGGCCCAGGCGAGAAACGTGTACAGACTGGCCCCGACCGCGACTGCGCCCAACTGATGGGCGTGGGGCAAGTGACCGATCACCGTACTGTCGACCAGCGCCACCAGCGGCACGGAAATGTTCGAAAGAATCATGGGCGCGGCGAGCGCCCAGACCCGGCGATGGGTCGGGCGGTCGCGCCAGTCGGCAATCAGGTTGGACATGCAGGCTCCTTGGGGAGCGGGCATTGTAGCGATACATCCGAATCCGCAGCGATCGAATGTAGGAGTGAGACCGGCTTGCCGGCGATGGTGTGTCAGCCGACACCTGCGTAGCTGACACACCATCGCCGGCAAGCCGGTCTCGCTCCTACAGGAGATTGGTGGTGTCAGTGGATTATCCAGCTAAGCAACCACAACCCCAGCAGCAACCAGATGATCCCCATGATGATCGACGCATTCATGAACGCCCGGATCGCCGACCACAACAGCATCAGCCCCAGGATCAGCGCAATGATACTGATGATCGACGTGTCCATGCCCAGCGCGCTGGACAACCCTTCGACGAAGTTGCTACCGGCGTTGCTCAACTGATTGAACAGGCCGCTGAGGGCGTCAACGATAAAACGGATGACCGAGCCGAGCGCCTGGCCGAGCCATTCGAAAAAACTGTCTACCTGCATGTCGTTAACGTCCTGATGTAAGTGGTTGAGCCTTGGGCCAGTCATCGCAGCGCCGAGTTCCCCGATACGGCAATCGTATGAGTATGACGCAAGATTCTGCTTCGTTGATGCACTTGTAGGAGCAGAGCTTGCTCGCGAAAGCGGTGGAACATCCAACATAAATGCTGCCATTTACACCGCCATCGCGAGCAAGCTCAGCTCCTACAGGAGCTAACGCCACTTGCCATCCCCGGCCATCCCCCCGAAGCTATACGCCTTCAGGAGAGCCCGATGAACCTTGTTGAACTGACCGAACGCCTGCACGCCATCCGTGACCGCAATGACTGGCGGCAATTTCACAGCCCGAAAAACCTGGCCATGGCCGCGAGCGTGGAAATGTCCGAGCTGGTGGAGATCTTCCAGTGGCTGACCGAAGACCAGTCGCGCCAGTTGCCGGCGGACAAACTCGCCCATGCCGGGCAGGAAGTCGGCGACATCGTGCTCTATCTACTGCTGCTGTGCAGCGAGTTGGGGTTGGACATGAATGAAGTGGTGCGCAGCAAACTCGCGGACAGTGAACGGAGGTTCAGCTGATGAGCGACCGTCATTTCGATCAACTGGCAACCCGCTTCGCCGAAAAGATTTACGGTGGCGCCAAAGGTGCGATCCGTCTGGCGGTGCTTCAGGCCGACCTGGCGGAGACCCTGCCGGACCGCCCCTTGCGCGTACTCGACATCGGCGCCGGCCTGGGCCACATGTCGTTGTGGCTGGCCCAGCGCGGGCATGACGTGACACTGGCCGAACCTGCCGAGCCCATGCTTGAAGGGGCGCGCCAGCGCTTTGCCGATGCAGGCCAGACGGCCACTTTTATTCAGGCGCCGTGGCAGGACCTGCTCGGTCAGCTCACCGAACCCTATGACCTGGTGCTGTGCCATGCCGTACTGGAATGGCTGGCCGAACCCCACGCGATTCTGCCGGTACTGCATCAACTGACGAAGCAGGACGGCTGGTTGTCCCTGGCGTTTTACAACCGCGATGCACTGATCTACCGCAACCTGCTCAAGGGCCACTTCCGCAAAATGCGCAAGAACGACATGGCCGGCGAAAAGCAGAGCCTGACGCCGCAACAGCCCCTTGATCCGCGTGAATTGGCGGTGCAACTTGAAGGTCTGTGGCAGGTCGAAACCCAGAGCGGGGTGCGTGTTTTTCACGACTACATGCCAGTGGAATTTCAGGCTCGCGCCGAACTGGTGGACTTGCTTGAAATGGAGCTGGCCCACCGGCGTCACCCAAGTTTTGCCGGGCTTGGACGCTACCTGCACTGGATCTGTCGGCCGATCTGATCGGAGCGCGAAATGAAACGTCGTACCGGGTTACTGGTGATCTGTCTGGGATTGGCTGCCTGCCAGGGCAGCAACCCTTATGTGGCGACGTCCAACCCCTTGCCGCCGGCACCGCCCGAGGCCGCCAACACGTTCGACCGCAGCGCCTATCCGGCCCCGCCGCGTGACTATGGCCGCTACCGCAGTTGGGCCTGGCTCAATGGGCAACTGCCGCCGGGTTCGGCGTGGGCGGACTCGGCGCAAGTCGCCGAAGCCGTGAGCAACGCCCTCGATCAGCGCGGCTTGCGCCCGCTGCACGACAATCGTCCGGCGGACCTGTTCGTCAGCGCCAATCTGCATCTGGAAACCCGCTTGCGGCAGGTTCAGGACGACTACGGTTACTACGGCGGCGGGTATGGCGGCTACAACCGCTACGGCAGCGGTTATGGCATGTACAACACGGTGCCGATCGTTCGCACCTATTCGGAACAGGTCGTGGTGGTACAGGTGGACATGTTCGATGCTCAAAGCGGTCAACCCGTCTGGAGTTCGAGCGCCGAAACCAGCAACAAAGGCAGCCAGAGTGCACGCGCCGATGCCATTCGGGAGGCTGTGGAAAAGGCCATGTCGGCGTATCCTCCTAGTTAGCTTCTGCAAAAAAGAAGCGTTTCACAGGTTCATGTCTTCAATCGGAGAATCATCATGTTCCGCCGTCTCGTTTTACTGGCAGTGGCCGCGCTCCTGACAGCCTGCGCCGCCAACCAGGTCAATCATGACTTCGACGCCAGCCGCGATTTTGCCGCCTATCGCAGCTGGAGCTGGAAAGACCCCGCCCTGCAATATCGCCCCGATGACCCACGGATCAAGAGCGACCTGACCGAACAGCGCATCCGCCAATCGGTGGCCGATCAGCTGGACCAGCGTGGCCTTCGTCCTGCCGCTGCGGGCAAAAAGGGTGATGTGAGTGTGCAAACCTACCTGATCGTCGAAGACCGTCAGCAACAAGTGACCACCAACTACGGCGGCGCTTGGGGTAACCCGTGGAATGGCTACTGGGGCGGGCCGATGTACAACGAAACCCGCAACATCAGCTACAAAGTGGCGATCATCCAGATCGACCTGCTCGACGGCAAGGACGGCAAACTGGTGTGGCGCGGCAGTGACGAACAAATCCTCAGCCGCACGCCGAACCCGTCGGACCGCAGCACAGCGATACGTGAGACGGTCGGGCGGATACTCGCCAATTACCCACCCAAATAAACACCACATCCCCTGTAGGAGCGAGGCTTGCCCGCGAAGGAGTCGCTTCGGTCATTCAGTTAGACCGAGTCGCCTCATTCGCGGGCAAGCCTCGCTCCTACAGGGGGTTTTGTTGTCTGGGCTGGCAGTTGGCAGCCAGAAAGACAAAGCCTATCCGGTGATCCGATCATCTACAGCTATCGGCAACTCGATACAGAACCGAGCGCCCTCGGCCGAGTTGCTCGCACGCAGTGTTCCCCCCATGTTCTCGACGATGCCAACGCTCACCGACAACCCCAGCCCCGTACCCACACCCACCGGTTTAGTGGTGAAAAACGGTTCGAAAATCCGCTCCAGCAACTGCGGATCGATACCGCCACCGTTGTCCTCGACCCACAGTCGCACTGAATGCTCGTCATGTTCGGTGTGCAGCGAAATCCACGGTTTGAAATCCCCATCCGTTTCGCATTTGCTCAGCAATGCATCCCGCGCGTTGACCATCAGGTTAATCAGCACCTGTTCCAGCTGATCGACATTGCCACGCACCTGAACCTGGAAACCGGTCTCGCTGACCCTGAGCTCGACGCCTTTGCCTCGCAACTCCTCGGCCAGCAGCGACAGCGTGCCCCCGATGGCGTCAACCGGATTGAAGGGATGCTGCTCGGCCTCCGAGCGGCGACCGAACACCCGCATGTGATCGACCACCCGCGCCGCACGCTGGACCTGGGCATCAATGCGGTTGAGTTTGTCGATCAGGTATTCGACCTGCACTTCACCGCTGTCCAGGCGCTTGAGCACGTTGACGATGGCCAGACGCATCACGTTCAGCGGCTGGCTGATTTCATGCGCCAGGCCCGTGGCCATTTCGCCAAGGGTGGCCATTTTCGCGCTCTGGGCAGTCGCGGCGTCCTGTTGCTGGTTTTTGATGTCGCTGATGTCGAGCATGAAACCCACCAGCCGCCGGTCTTTGCCGACGCCCATGGCTTGCCCTTGCAGGCGATACCAGGTCGGCGTGTCGGGGTGATGCAGGCGCACGCAGAGCAATAAAGGTGTGCCGTCGTCCTGCAAGTCTTGCAGACGACTGCGCAACGCTTTGCGGTCGGCAGGGTGGACCTGCTCGAGCCAGGCGTGCAGGGGCATGCGTGTGCTGATCAGGTTCAGTGTGTTGGCCAGCGACGACGCCAATTGCACCTCGGCGCTGTCGCTGAAAATTTCCCACCATCCGCTGCCGAGCAAGGCTTGCAGCGATTCCAGTCGCTCCAGTTGCAGATGATGCTGATGCTCGCGCAAACGCTCCAGCAATGGCCCGGCGAGCGCGGCGGCGAGCTGCAACCAGTCGCGCTCTCCGACGTCGGGTGCACGTTGTTGCACCGGGTAAAAACCACAGAGCAACCACGCGACCACGCCTTGCGCATCGTGGTAAGGCACCGCAAGCCCTTCGGCATTACCGAAGAGGCTGTGCAGGCGCGGGTGCTCGCCGAGGGTCAAATGCTGCGGGGCGGAGCCGTTCAAACTGTCGAGCCCGGTGCCCAGGCGTTGACCGTTTTGCCACAGCCGGGGCGCATCAAAGGCCGCGTAATGTTGGTGGATCTGCCAGCCGTCTTCCTGTTCATCCAGCAACGCCACGGCCATGCACGGGATTTGAAAACGCCGCGCCAGATGTTGCAGTTGTTCCAGCAGTACGTCGGGCAGGCGCGCCAGACTGCACAGGCGCAACTGGTCGCCGATCTGTGTCGCGAGCAACTGGCAGAGTTCGCGGCTGCGCGCTTGCCGGCGTTCGTACAACAAATCGCCGATGTCCAGTAACTGCAACAGCCAGGCATCGGCCAACGGCTGCACCCAGCCGCGCAGGTGCAAGGGGTGCCCGCTGAGGCTGAAAAAGTCCAGATCCAGACTTTGTCCTTGCCAGTCGGCCGGTGAGCCTTGGACGGCGAGGCTGCTGTGCGGCATGAGGTAATCGTGTAGAAGCGGCGCCTGCGCGGCGGGGTGCTGCTGGGCCAGGCCATGGCGCAGCGGACCAGCCAGATGAATGACCCGGCCTTCGGCGTCCAGGCGCATCTGTAAGCCGACACCTGGCACGCTCAGGGCGCTGGGGACTTCCGGTGGCGGTGGTGGATGGCGGTTGAGCAGACGCCCGAACAGCTTGTCCCCGGAACTCAAAGTTGCAGGCTCGAACGGGCGGCAAGGGGCGCCGGCAGATCAGGGAGCTTCAATATCCCTTCCACATAAGTGGCGCGGGAGAGTATGAAATTCAGCTCGGCGGGAATCCAGTCCAATTGCCGGCTCGGTCCCGTGGTGGCCACGGCATTTGTTTGCTTGCGGGGGAGGTTTGTTTTCATGAGTGCGTCTACCCTGACTATCACTATGTAATGTCAGCATAGAATCATTCAGCCAAAACGGACGTTTTTTACCCGATACAGTGCTTTGTCCTACTGATCTGGCTGATGCGAACGATCAGGCAACCGGCTGCCAATGCCCGGCCATATGCTCCAGATCACCTGCGCCCAGCAGCTGAAAATCACCACTGGACCCCGCCGCACTGGCGAGCAGTGTCACCTCGCCGGGCAGGCGTACCGGTTTGCGAAACTGCACGGCAATCTCGACGTTCGCCGTGGGCAAATGATCGGTAAGTGCAGCCAGCGTTCGCGCCTTGTTCCATAACCCATGGGCAATGGCCGTCGGGAAGCCGAACAGTTTGGCGCTCACCGCACTCAGGTGAATCGGGTTGTAGTCGCCGGACACTTTGGCGTATTGCCGACCGATGTCCGCCGGCGCTTTCCAGCTGGTGACTTCGCTCAACGGCAACGTCGGGGCCAGCACTTCCTCGACCGGTTCGCCTTCGAGTTTGACCCCGCGACAGAGCATCCGGCTCTCAGCTTCCCACAACGGCCCCAACTGATCATCGAGCGTGGTCAGCAGCTCGAACGTCGCCCCCTTCGCATGGGGTTGCAGATTCTGCACCTGCACGCTGATGCGCGCGCGGTTCACGCCGCCCATGGGCCGCAAGACGCGAATGCGGTTGCTCAGGTGAATCAGCCCCAGCAGCGGAAACGGAAAATCCCTGGCGGTCAGCAGTTGCATCTGCAGCGCGAACGCCAGGATGTGTGGATAAGTCGGCGGCAACAAACCGTTGTCGGCAAACCCGCAGACGTTGCGATAGGCCGCCAGGCGTTTCGGGTCAACATCGACCCAGCAACGCAAACCCGCATCGGGCAGCGTGGTGCCGGTGATCTTGCGGCGCGTAGCAGCCTGCACATACAACCCAGGCAGGCTCGGTTCGCGGTTGAGTGTGTGCCAATCGGTGATCATCGCTAAGCCCCCAAGACACTTTGTCCACAGACCCGCAGCGCTTGCCCGGTGAACGCACCGGTGCCAGGTTGCGCCAGCCAGGCCACCGCTTCGGCAACGTCCTGCGGCAAGCCGCCCTGGCCCAGCGAACTCATGCGCCGGCCGGCCTCACGCAAGCCAAAGGGAATGTGCGCGGTCATCTGTGTTTCGATGAACCCCGGAGCCACCGCGTTGATGCTGATGCCGCGCTCATTGAGCAACGGCGCCCAGGCCTGGGCCAGACCGATCAAACCCGCCTTGCTCGCCGCGTAATTGGTTTGCCCGCGATTGCCGGCGATGCCGCTGATGGACGCCAGCAGAATCACACGGCCGTTATCGTGCAAGGTGCCGCTGTCGAGCAGAGCCTTGGTCAGCACTTGTGGTGCATTGAGATTGACCGCGAGCACCGCGTCCCAGAATTCCGGGGTCATGTTGGCCAGGGTTTTATCGCGGGTGATGCCGGCGTTGTGCACCACGATATCGACGCCGTCAGGCAACTGCTCGATCAACTGCGTGGCGGCGTCTTCGGCGCAGATGTCCAGGGTGATGCTGCGTCCGCCGAGGCGTGCGGCGAGGGCGTCGAGATCGGTTTTCGCCGGTGGCACGTCGAGCAGGATCACGTCGGCGCCGTCACGGGCCAGGGTTTCGGCAATCGATGCTCCGATGCCCCGCGCCGCGCCGGTGACCAGCGCCTTGCGCCCCGACAACGGACGCGTCCAGTCCGTCACGGGCGTGGCGCAGGGGTTCAGGCGAATCACTTGCCCGGAGACGAACGCACTTTTGGGCGAAAGGAAAAACCGCAGCGGGCCTTCCAGTTGATCATCGGCGCCTTCGCCGACGTGGATCAGTTGCAAGGTGCCGCCACTGCGCAGTTCCTTGGCCAGCGAACGACTGAAGCCTTCCAGGGCTCGCTGGGCGCTGGCGGCAAACGGATCGCTCAACGTCTGCGGCGTGCGTCCGAGAATGACCAGGTGCGCGCAGTGATCGAGGTTTTTCATCAGCGGCTGAAAGAACTCGCGCAGTTGCTTGAGCTGATCGGTTTGCACCAGATGACTGGCGTCGAACACCACCGCCTTGAGTTTCGGGCCGTGGCCGGGAATCCACGCGGTGGCGATCGAAGGTTCGCTGCCGTAGCTGTAAATCGCATCGGTCAGGCGGTTGGCGAAGGCGCTGACTTTTTCCGCCAGCGGCCCGCCGCCGATCAGCAGCGCCCCCTCGACAGGCCGTAGCCGGCCCGCCTGCCAGCGTTCCAGCCGAACCGGCGACGGCAGCCCCAAGGCCCCGACCAGACGATGGCCGATGGATGAATTGGCGAAGTCGATATAGCGGTCAGACATGGAACGCGCTCCAGCAGCTGGGGTTCAAAGTGTGGACCACGAATGGCAATCAGTCGTTCGATCCACGAGATAAGGCCTACGCTTGGGCAATGCAGATTGGTTTTATCCCGGGATTTTGTAGCGATGCAATCCCTGTAGGAGCCGGCTTGCTGGCGATAGCGGCGTGTCAGCTACATTGATGTCGACAGACCTACCGCCATCGCCAGCAAGCCGGCTCCTACAGGGGGTGGCGCGCATTTGGATTTTCATCAGGAGCTTTTTATGACTCAGCTGCGCCGCGTCGCGATCATCGGCGGTAACCGGATTCCCTTTGCACGCTCCAACGGGCCGTACGCCACCGCGAGTAACCAGGCGATGCTCACCGCCGCACTCGAAGGCCTGATCGAGCGTTTCAACCTGCACGGTTTGCGCATGGGTGAAGTGGCGGCGGGCGCGGTGCTCAAGCATTCCCGGGACTTCAACCTGACCCGCGAATGCGTGCTCGGCTCACGGCTGTCGCCGACCACGCCGGCCTATGACATCCAGCAAGCGTGCGGCACCGGGCTGGAAGCGGCGTTGCTGGTGGCGAATAAAATCGCCCTGGGCCAGATCGAGTGCGGCATTGCCGGTGGCGTCGACACCACGTCCGACGCGCCCATCGGCATCAACGAAGGTTTGCGCAAAATCCTCCTGCAAGCCAACCGCGCCAAGACCACGGCCGACAAACTGAAAACCTTTTTGCAGCTGCGACCGGGTCATCTCGTCCCTGAATTTCCGCGCAACGGCGAACCCCGCACCGGCCTGTCGATGGGCGAACACTGCGAACTGATGGCGCAGACCTGGAACATTGCGCGCGCCGAGCAGGATCAACTGGCGCTGGAAAGTCATCAGAAAATGGCGGCCTCCTACACCGAAGGCTGGCACAACGACCTGATGACGCCATTCCTCGGCCTGACTCGCGACAACAACCTGCGCCCGGACCTGACCCTGGAAAAACTTGCGTCGCTGAAACCGGCGTTCGAGAAAAGCGCCAAAGGCACGCTGACCGCCGGCAACTCGACGCCGCTCACCGACGGCGCGTCGCTGGTGCTGCTGGGCAGTGAAGAATGGGCGAAGGAACGTGGCTTGCCGATCCTTGCGTATTTGCGCGATGGCGAGGCGGCGGCGGTGGATTTCGTCAACGGTGCCGAAGGGCTGTTGATGGCGCCGGTGTACGCGGTCCCGCGTTTGCTGGCGCGCAATGGCCTGACCTTGCAGGACTTCGATTACTACGAAATCCACGAAGCTTTCGCCGCTCAAGTGCTCTGCACCTTGAAGGCCTGGGAAGACCCTGAGTACTGCAAAACCCGCCTCGGCCTCGACGCGCCACTGGGCTCCATCGACCGCAGCCGGCTCAACGTCAAAGGCAGTTCACTGGCGGCAGGGCACCCGTTTGCAGCGACGGGCGGGCGCATTGTCGCCAATCTGGCCAAGCTGCTCGACGCCGCAGGCAAGGGCCGGGGGCTGATCTCGATTTGCGCGGCGGGTGGGCAGGGCGTCACCGCAATCATCGAACGCTGATTCGCCGGGGTGTACACCGAACCTGTAGGAGTGAGACCGGCTTGCCGGCGATAGCGGTGTATCAGTCGACAAATTCGTGACTGACACACTGCTATCGCCGGCAAGCCGGTCTCGCTCCTACAGGGGGTTTGTGGTGTTGATTGGAGAGGTGACATGGCCTAACGTCCGCCTTATTAGCAACCTCGCGACACAAGGCCAGTCAATGCCGACTAACGGACAACAATCCCTCGAACGGACCATCCCGGCCCTGACCGTGTTGCCGCGTCCGTTGTACGCACGTGCCGAAAGCCTCAACGCCGGTTCATGGACGCCGTCTCACCGCCACGACTGGGTGCAATTCTCCTACGCCATCAGCGGCGTCCTCGGTGTGCACACCGCCGAGGGCAGTTTTTTTGCGCCGCCGCAGTGGGGGATCTGGATTCCGGCGGATCTCGAACATCAGGTCGTGACCTCGATGCGCGCCGAAATGCGCAGCCTTTACGTGCGTCGCGAGGATTGCCAATGGGCGGACGGCCGCTGCCGGGTGCTGGAAGTGACGCCGCTGGCGCGGGAGCTGATCAAGAGTTTTTGTGCGCTGCCGGTGGAGTATCCACAGGGCGACAGCCCGGAGGCGCGGCTGGTGAATGTGCTGCTGGATCAACTGGCGAATTTGCCGGAGGTCGGTTTCTCGCTGCCCCTGCCGCGCCATGAACGCTTGCTGGGCTTGTGCAACGAATTGATCGAAAACCCGGAACACAACGTGACCTTGCAGGAATGGGCACAACGATTGGGTACGTCGGAGAAGACCCTGATGCGCTTGTTCCAGCGTGAAACGGGATTGAGTTTTCGTGGCTGGCGGCAACGGATGCGGTTGCTGTCGTCGTTGAATTTGCTGGAGGCGGGGGACAGCGTGACGAATGCGGCGTTGGCGTGCGGGTATGACTCGACGTCGGCGTTTATTGCGGCGTTCAAGGGGTTGTTCGGGTTTACGCCGGGAGAGTTGTTTCGGCAGTGATGACGCCTTCGCGGGCAAGCCTCGCTCCTACAAAAACAGCGCAAAACCCTGTAGGAGCGAGCGGTGCGGCGATCCGACTTGCCCGCGAATGGCCGCGAAGCGGCCACCGAGGTTCTGGATCAGGTACGGAAACGGCGAACCAACCCATCCAGCTCATTCGACAACCCGGCCAGGCTCTGCGAGTCCAACCGCGCCGAGTTCGCCAGTTCTGCCACCAACTGCGCATCGCCATGAATCTGGCTGATGTGCCGATTGATGTCTTCGGCCACCTGATGCTGCTGTTCAGCCGCCGTGGCGATCTGGGTGTTCATGTCGCGGATCACGTCCACCGATTCACGGATCTGCCCGAAGCTGCTGCGCGCCTCACCGATGCGAGTCACCGACTGCTGGGACACTTCCAGGCTCGCATGCATCTGCTGAGTCACCTGGCTGGTGCGCTTGGCGAGGTTGCCAAGCAGGCCGTCGATTTCCGCTGTGGAGTCGGCGGTGCGCTTGGCCAAGGCCCGCACTTCGTCCGCCACCACCGCAAAACCGCGACCTTGTTCACCGGCCCGTGCGGCCTCGATGGCAGCGTTCAACGCCAGCAGGTTGGTCTGTTCGGCGATTGAACGGATAGTCCCGAGAATCGACTGAATGTCGTTGCTGTCGCGCTCAAGTTGTTGCATCGACTGCGCCGACTGTTCGATTTCCTGGCTCAGGCGATCAACGCTGGTCACGGCGGCATCAATCTGTTGCTGACCTTCGCGTGCCTGGCGCTGGCCACTGTCGGCCGACTCGGCCGCCTGGCTGCACGAGCGCGCGACTTCGTTGGCGGTGGCGACCATTTCGTGGAACGCGGTCGACACCATGTCCACGGCTTCACGCTGGCGTCCGGCCGCTTCGGCCATGTCGCTGGAGACCTGGGTCGAGCTCTTGGAGGTGGCGAGGATTTTGGTCGCGGCGCCGCCGATGCTTTGAATCAGGTTGCGGATCGCCGCCAGGAACTGGTTGAACCAGTTGGCCAGTTGCGCGGTTTCGTCGCTGCCACGGATTTGCAGGTTCTTGGTCAGGTCGCCTTCACCTTGGGCAATGCCTTCCAGGCCATCGGCCACACTGCGGATCGGACGCACGATGACGCTGGCGAAACTGGCGCCGACGACGGCGAAGACCACGGCCAGCACGGCTGCGATGATTGCGATCAACCAGGTCAGTTGGGTCGCGGTGCTCATCACATCGCTCTGCTTGATCAGGCCGATGAAGGTCCAGCCCAATTGCTCGGAAGGCCAGACGTTGGCCATGTAGCGCTCGCCATTGAGCTCGACTTCGACCAGGCCTTTGCCGGCCTTGGCCAGTTGCGCATAACCCTCGCCGAGGCTGCCCAGTGCCTTGAAGTTGTGTTCCGGTTGTTTCGGATCGACCAGTACGGTGCCGGAGTTTTCCAGCAGCATCAGGTAGCCGGTTTCGCCGAGCTTGATCTGTTTAACCAGTTCGGTGAGCTGTTTGAGCGACACGTCGATGCTGACCACGCCACCGTTGGTGCCCAGCTTGTTGTCGATGGTGCGTACGGTGCTGACGTAGGACGTATCATTTTCGGCCCAGTAATAGGCCTCGGTACGGAACGGCTTGCCCGGTTTGGCCTGGGCCGCCTTGTACCACGGACGCTGGCGCGGGTCGTAGTTGGCCAGCTTGGCATCGTCCGGCCACGACACGTAACCGCCGGCCGCAGTGCCGAGGATCGCGTAGGCGTAGGACGGATGGGCGTTGCCCAGGTCCTGCAGGAAGCCGAAGACTTTTTTGTCCGCCTCGCCTTGGGGAACGCTGGCGGCGTCGGCCTTCATGTAGGTCTTGAGGCTGTCGTCGGAGTTTGTGATCAGCGGTTGCTTGGCCAGGTATTCGACGTTCTGGCTGATGCCGTCGAAAAACAGTTGCATGGCATTGCTGACCTGACGGATTTCACGACCGCTGTTGTCGACGAACTCGTCCTTGGCATCACTGCGCAAGTTCAACACAACGAGGGTGGCGACCAGCACCACGGGCAGGCAGGCGATGATTGCAAACGCCCACGTCAACTTCTGTTTGATGTTCATCCGCGCTCCAGATTTTCTTGTAGGCCCACGCAGTGCAGATGACTCGCGGATTTATTGGCAGCCGTAAACGTTTTGTTGAACCCGATCCCTTGGGCACGCCATCGTTTTCTGTCGGAACGATCGTCGGACAATTCACTTTGTTACAGATGACTTCGGCTGCTAAAGGAGGAAATTGAGGGCTGTTGAAAAAAATCTTGCGAGCGGTAGGGACCGGTATGTCGGATTCTGTCGCAAATCCCCTCGCATCCCTTCTCCAACAAGTGCTGCCGGCTCGGCTATGATCCTTGGCGGTCGATGAGCATCGGCGGGTTTGCCGGGTTTTTTCGGCACATTGTGTGCATCCGCAACGTTCATAGGTCGGTAACCCCTCCCCCGAATGAGTGGATTGCCGTATAACGAATGACTTTCGCGTGTTTGGTAATAAAGGACCCACAATAAAAGCTGATGAAGACTCCAAAACGCATTGAACCCCTGATCGAGGACGGTCTGGTCGACGAGGTGCTGCGCCCACTCATGAGTGGTAAAGAAGCAGCTGTTTATGTGGTGCGCTGCGGCAACGAGTTGCGTTGCGCGAAGGTCTACAAGGAGGCGAATAAACGCAGTTTCCGCCAGGCGTCCGAGTACCAGGAAGGTCGCAAGGTACGCAACAGCCGTCAGGCTCGGGCGATGGCCAAGGGCTCCAAGTTCGGCAAGAAAGAAACCGAAGACGCCTGGCAGAACGCCGAAGTGGCGGCGCTGTTTCGTCTGGCCGGTGCGGGTGTGCGGGTTCCTCAGCCTTACGACTTCCTTGAAGGTGTGCTGCTGATGGAACTGGTGGCCGACGAGTACGGCGATGCCGCCCCGCGTCTGAACGACGTGGTGCTGGAGCCGGACCAGGCGCGCGAATATCACGCATTCCTGATCTCGCAGATCGTGCTGATGTTGTGTACCGGCCTGGTGCACGGTGACCTGTCCGAGTTCAACGTACTGTTGACGCCAACCGGCCCGGTCATCATCGACTTGCCGCAAGCGGTCGACGCGGCGGGCAACAACCACGCGTTCAGCATGCTGGAGCGCGACGTGGGCAACATGGCGTCCTACTTCGGGCGGTTTGCCCCGGAGTTGAAAAAGACCAAATACGCCAAGGAAATGTGGGCCTTGTATGAAGCCGGCACCTTGCACCCGGCCAGTGTCTTGACCGGCGAGTTCGACGAACCGGAAGAGTTGGCCGACGTCGGCGGGATCATGCGCGAAATCGAGGCGGCACGCCTGGATGAAGAACGCAAACAAGCGATACGCGCAGCAGACGATGCGCCACCGAGCAAAACCGAAGAACCGCCTCCACCGTGGATGCAGTGATCGGTTGACGAAAAACCCGGCTTCGGCCGGGTTTTTTGTTCGGGATGAAGACTCGGGACCGCGTCGTTTGGTTCGCGGGCAAGCCTCGCTCCTACAGGTTCAACGCTGTCCTTGTAGGAGCGAGGCTTGCCCGCGAAGACGTCAACCCAGGCAACCCAAATGTGTCATACCCACCACACTCAAGGACTGAATGTGAACACCTCCACCCGCAACGCCCGACTGATCATTGCCGCCCGTCTGGTCTCGGACTTCGGCGCGTTCCTCAACATGGTCGCCCTGGCCACCTACGTCTACCTGCTCAGCAACAGCGCCATGAGCGTCGGGATCTTCCTCGCCAGTCGCGTGGGCGGAGGGATTTTCGCCAGCCTGATCGGCACGAGTTTTTACCGCCGCTGGGCCGGGCGCCTGCCGTTGATCGCGTTCGACCTGCTGCGCGCCGGATTGCTGGGCCTGCTGCTGGTGTTGCCAGTCAGCCAGCAAGCGCTTTTGCTGCCGGTGATCGCTTTTGGCCTGGGCTTGGGCAATTCAATGTTCGCCATCGGCCTCAACAGCCAGTTGCCGCACTTGATCGATGGTGAGCAGTTGCTCAAGACCAACGCCTGGATCACCTCCGCATCGTCGGCGGCGATGGTCGGCGGAAGCCTGGTGGCCGGCTTGTTGGTGGCGGCGTTCGGCTTTGAAACAGTCTTTGCGCTGAACGTTGTCACTTACCTGCTGGCCGCGTTGTTCATCCTGCCGCTGCGGTTTGCCGGACCGTCTCCCAGTGCCGGGCCCGATCATGAACGAAGCGAATGGTCAGCGCTGCGCCAAGGGCTGCGCACCACACCGGTGGTGGCCGCGATGCTCGCGGTCACCATGGCCGATACTCTGGGCAGCGCTGCACACAACGTGGGTTTGCCGATCATTTCAAAACTGCTGACACCCGAATCGGCCAGCACCACGTTGGGCCTGATGCTGGCGGTCTGGGCCAGTGGAAAATTGATCGGCGCACGGATTGCCAGTCGCCTGAAAGGCTCGGACAACGTGAACCTGGAGCGACGGTTTTTCTTCGGCGTGTTGCTGATGTCCTGCGGCTTCATCCTGATGTTCCAGCAGCAAACGCTCTACGGTTTGTTGCTGTTCTCACTGCCGGCGGGGCTGGGTGACGGCTTCTCGGAAGTCGGCCTGATGTCGCGTCTGCAACGTGAACCGGACAACCTGCGCCTGCCGATTTTCAGCTTTCTGACGTTGCTGCAAATGACCGGGTTCGGCATTGGCATGCTGGTCGCCGCGCCGTTCTATTCATGGTGGACGCCCGGCGCGGTGGTGCTGTTGTTCCACGGCATTCCCCTCACCACCTTGTTGATGGTGAAGGTGCTCGCGATCAGGGGTGAGCGGGTACGGCGCAGCAACCCGACTCAAGATTTTTGAGGATCGGGCAGTCCGGGCGGTGATCGCCCTGGCAGTGCTCGACCAGGTCCTGCAACGTGTCGCGCAACTGACCGAGTTCAAGGATTTTCTGGTTCAGCTCGTCAATGTGCTGACGAGCCAGCGCTTTCACATCGGCGCTGGCGCGTTGGCGGTCCTGCCAGAGGGTCAGCAGTTTGCCGACCTCTTCCAGGGAAAACCCCAAATCACGCGAACGCTTGATAAAGGCCAGCGTGTGCAAGTCGTCGGCGCCGTAAACCCGGTAACCGCTGTCGGTGCGATGAGCCGCCTTGAGCAAGCCGATGGACTCGTAATAACGGATCATCTTCGCGCTCAGGCCACTTTGGCGGGCTGCTTGGCCGATGTTCATCGGTTGTCCTCCAGATCCTTGGGTTTCCAGGTTTTCAACAGTAACGCATTGCTCACCACGCTGACGCTCGACAACGCCATCGCCGCGCCGGCCAGCACCGGGTTGAGGAAGCCGAATGCGGCCAGCGGAATGCCGATCAGGTTGTAGACGAAGGCCCAGAACAGGTTCTGACGAATCTTCGCGTAGGTCTTGCGGCTGATGTCCAGCGCTGCCGGCACCAGTCGAGGATCGCCGCGCATCAGGGTGATGCCCGCCGCGTGCATGGCGACGTCGGTGCCGCCGCCCATGGCAATGCCGATGTCGGCGGCGGCCAGGGCCGGGGCGTCGTTGATGCCGTCGCCGACCATCGCTACCACGCCGGTCTTTTTCAATTCGGCGACAGTGGCTGCTTTGTCGGCCGGCAGTACTTCGGCGTGCACGTCGGTGATGCCCAATGCCTCGGCGACCACTTTGGCGCTGCCGCGATTGTCGCCGGTCAGCAAGTGGCTGCTGATGTGGCGGGCGCTGAGTTGTTGCACCGCTTGCAGCGCGCCTGATTTGAGGGTGTCACCGAAGGCGAACAGCCCCAGCACGGTCGGCGTGGGTTTTTGCTCGATCAACCAGGACAGGGTCCGGCCTTCGGTTTCCCATGCGGTAGCAGCGTCGGCCAATGGGCCCGCGCTCAACCCGTTTTCTTCCAGCAGGCGACGATTGCCCAGCGCCAGGCGCCGACCTTCGAGGTTGCCGGCAATGCCGCGCCCGGTCAGGGACTGGCTGTCGCTGACATCGGCCACGGTCAAACCGCGTTCGGCGCACGCATCCAGAACCGCCTTGGCCAATGGATGCTCACTGCCGCGTTGCAGCGCGCCGGCCATTTGCAGCAGGGCGGCTTCGTCACCGTCGATGGCGTTCAAATGGGCGATACGCGGTGCGCCCGAGGTCAGCGTGCCGGTCTTGTCGAACACCACCGCGCTGACTTCATGGGCACGTTCCAGTGCTTCGGCGTCCTTGATCAGAATCCCGTGACGCGCCGCCACACCGGTGCCGGCCATGATCGCCGTTGGCGTGGCCAACCCGAGGGCGCAAGGGCAGGCGATCACCAATACCGCGACGGCGTTGATCAGCGCGGTTTCCATCGGTGCGCCGTATAGCCACCAACCGATCAGGGTCGCCAGTGCGATCAGCAGCACCGTCGGCACAAACACCTGGCTGACTTTATCCACCAGTTTCTGGATCGGTGCTTTCGCCGCTTGCGCGTCTTCGACCAGGCGGATGATCCGCGCCAGTACGGTTTCCGCACCCAAGGCCTGGGTGCGAACCAACAAGCGACCTTCACCGTTGATGGCGCCGCCGGTGACCTTGTCGCCGGGTTGTTTCGGCACCGGCAGGCTTTCGCCGCTGATCAGTGCTTCGTCGGCATGGCTCTGGCCTTCGACCACTTCGCCGTCCACCGGGAAACGTTCGCCGGGTTTGACCAGCACCAGATCATTCAGGCGCAAAGCGCTGATGGCGACGTCCTGCTCGCGACCGTCGATGACTTGAATCGCCCGCTCCGGGCGCAAGGCTTCGAGGGCGCGAATGGCACTGGCGGTCTGGCGTTTGGCGCGGCTTTCAAGGTATTTGCCCAGCAGCACCAGCGCAATCACGACGGCGGAGGCTTCGAAATACAGGTGCGGCATGCGCCCGGCGGCGGTGGCCCATTCGTAGAGGCTCAAGCCATAACCGGCGCTGGTGCCGAGGGCTACAAGCAGGTCCATGTTGCCGGCACCGGCGCGCACCGCTTTCCATGCGGCCACGTAAAAACGGGCACCGAAGATGAATTGCACCGGTGTGGCCAAGGCGAATTGCACCCAGGCCGGGAGCATCCAGTGCACGCCGAACGGTTGCAGCAGCATCGGCAATACCAGCGGCAAGGCGAGGGCGATCGCCATGATCAACACCCAGCGTTCGCGGTGCAGGCGCTGATGTTGCGTGTCGGTTGACGGGTGTTCGACTTCCCAGACGCTGGCGTTGTAACCCGCCTTGGTCACGGCCGCGATCAGGGTTTGCGGATCGATCTGCCCGAGCAGTTCGAGGTGGGCGCGTTCGTTGGCCAGGTTGACGCTGACGCTCTTGACGCCGGGCACCTTGGCCAGCGCCCGTTCGACCCGACCGACGCAGGACGCGCAGGTCATGCCGTCGATGCTCAATTCCAGGCTCTGCTGCGGCACGCTGTAACCGGCTTGCTGCACCGCGTCCATCAACGCCGGCAGGCTGTCGCTGGGCGCTTGAACCCGCGCCTGCTCGGTGGCCAGGTTGACGCTGACCGCCGTGGCGCCGATGACTTTGCTCAAGGCACGCTCGACACGCCCGGCGCAACTGGCGCAGGTCATGCCGGCAATCGGCAGATCAAACGTGGTGGATTCGGACATCGGTCGCACTCCCTGTAGTAGATGCCTACAGGATCAACCTTGCCATGCTGGCAAGGTCAAGCGCAAAGATTGGCGTGGTGATCCTCTGTAGGAGCGAGGCTTGCCCGCGAAGGCGTCGTATCAGTTGACAAGGATGTGTCTGAAATACCGCCTTCGCGGGCAAGCCT
>NZ_JAGYFZ010000109.1:0-18845 GCF_019946675.1 Pseudomonas sp. BF-B-15 | reverse complement strand
CTTCCAGTCAATCAATCGGTGTCTGACCCACCGCTATCGCCAGCAAGCCGGCTCCTACAAGGATTTGTGTTTTATTTGAATTTTTGTACAAGGCAATAGCCCTATGTCCTCACGTGTCGCCAGCAAGTCGTCGGCCATTCCTGTTCCTCATGCCGCCTCCCCCGCGCTGCTGATCCCGGCCCTGTTGCTGTTCGTCTCCGGTGCCGCGGCGCTGGTGTATCAGGTGCTGTGGATCAAGCAACTGTCGCTAGTGGTCGGCGTCGAGGTCTATGCAATCACCACCGGTATCAGCGCTTTTTTTGCCGGGCTGGCCTTGGGTGGATGGCTGTTCGGACGCTGGGCGGATCGATTGCAGCAGCCCGTTCTGCTGTATGCAGGACTGGAAGTGGTCGTGGCCGTGTTGGGTGTCGGCGCGACCTTCGCCATGAGCCTCGCGGCCAGCCCGTTTGCCTGGCTGGAACAACACATCGGTCTGGCCGCATGGGTATTGCCGTTTGCGTTAGTGGGCATCCCGGCGCTGTTGATGGGCGGCACCTTGCCGGTGCTGGTGCGCTCGCTGGCCACTGACCCGCTAAATCTGGGCAAGGCTGGCGGCCAGCTTTACGCGGCGAACACCGCCGGGGCCATCGCCGGCACCCTGCTTGCCGCGTTCGTGCTGATTGCCACCCTCGGCGTGCGCGGCAGTGCCCTGGCCGCTGCGATGCTGAACCTGCTGGCCGCCGCCGGCGCCTTGTGGTTTCAGCGTCACCGTTCACTACCGGCCGTTGCGCCGGCGAAACACACGTCGAGCAAAGCGCCTGACCGACTGGCCTTATGGCTGTACTCGATTGCCGGCGGCGTGGCCCTCGGTTATGAGGTGGTTTGGTCGCAATCGATCGTGCAGTTCATGAGCACCCGCACCTACGCCTTTGCCGTGGTGCTGGCGACGTACCTCACCGGGCTGTTTCTCGGCAGTGTGCTGCTGGCCCGTCGGGTGGAGCGCATTCGTGATCCCTGGGGAGTATTCGGTTTGCTGATCGCCAGCGCCGGGCTGGTCGCGTTGCTGGAAATCGCCCTGCTCGGTCGCTGGTTGGTGGTCGCGCAAAGCCTCGCCGAAGCCTGGGTGTTGTCGCTGGGTGCGAGTGAGTTGCCGGGCATGAGCGCGCGGTTTGCGGTGGCGGCGTTAAGCATCGTGTTTGTGCCGACGCTGTTGTTGGGCGCGGCGTTCCCCCTGGCCCTGCGCCTGAGCGTTGGCCGCGAGCGAGTCGGCCAGGATGTCGGCGCTGTCGTGGCGTTCAATACGCTGGGCGGAATTGTCGGGGTGATGCTCTGCGGGTTTGTGCTGATCCCGTGGCTGGGCCTGGTACGCACATTGGGGCTGTTGGCCATCGTCGCCGCCGGGATCGGGTACTTCGCGGTGCGCAAGGGTCACGGGGTCAAGAAAGGTCGGCGCCAAGCGGTGGTGGCTATCGGCTTGTTGTCGGTGGCGGTGGCGGTATTTACCCCGGTGAACAAACTCGCCAGCCTGCTCCCCGGTGCTCGCAACGCCACGCTGGCCTTCTATGAAGAAGGACGCGGCGGGACCGTGGCGGTGGTCACCCAGGGCAAGGGGCAGAAAGCCTTCCAGCGCTTGTACATTCAAGGCGTGTCCAACACCGGCGACGCCATGCCGTCCCTGCGTTACATGCGCATTCAGGCGCTGCTGCCGCTGCTGATCCACAACGGCGAACCGCGCTCGGCGCTGGTGATCGGTTTTGGCACCGGTATCACCGCAGGCGCATTGACCCGTTATCCGGGGCTCGAACACCGGGTGGTGGCCGAGTTGCTCCCTTCGGTGGTCAAGGCTGCGCCCCTGTTCAAAGGCAACTTCAATGCCGCCGCCGATCCCGGGGTTGACGTACGCCTGCGCGACGGGCGCCAGGAGTTGCTGCGCAACCCGCAGCGCTATGACTTGATCACCCTTGAACCGCCACCGCCCTCCGCGGCCGGTGTGGTCAATCTTTACTCCCGGGACTTCTACCAACTGGCCACCAGTCGTCTGGAGAAACAAGGGCTGGTCGCGCAGTGGCTGCCGCTGCCCACGCAGAACATCGACGATTCACGCGCCCTGGTGCGCAGCTTTCTCGATGTTTTCCCGTACGCCAACGTGTGGACCAGCGAGTTCCACGAAATGCTGCTGGTGGGTTCGATGGAGCCGATTGCGCTGGATGCGGCGAAAATCAGCGAGCGCTTCCAGCAGGACAGCGTGCGCAGCACGTTGCAGGACGTGGGCATCGGTTCCGCCAACGCCTTGCTCGCCACGTGGGTCACCGATCGCACGGGGCTGGAGCGTTTCGCCGCCGATGCCCCGCCGGTGACCGACGACCAGCCGCGTATTGAATATGCGCCGTGGGTGCGGGCCAAAGAGATCAGTCGGGTGCTCCCCGCCCTGCTGGACTTGCACGTCGCGCCACCGTTAGTGAATGCCGATGCGGGATTCATCGAGCGGATGAATGCGCACCAGCAGCGCTTGATGCAGTTCTATCGGGCGAGCCTGCATGCCTATGACGGCGACCGTGATGCGTGGGCCAGGGATATTCGCGAGGTAATGCGCGGGGATGGGGGGAATCCGTATTATCGGTGGTTTGTCGGGGAGTGATGCGGCGTGTGTGAGTCCGCCATCGCGAGCAGGCTCGCTCCCACATGGATTGTGTGTCGATCACAAATCCAATGTGGGAGCGAGCCTGCTCGCGATGAGGCCCTCAGCCCCGATACATTATTTGGATTTGAGTTTCAGATACGACTGATGCATATCCGCAGCCCAGCCATCGATCACGCTTTTCACGTCATCGGCCTTCATCACCTGCGATTCGTTTTCCAGCGGTTTGCCGGTGCCCTTGCGCACGACCTGGGCCACGACTTTATTGCTGCCGCCGTCGAGGAACACCGCTTCGGTGGCCAGGTCGGTCTGCTGATCACGAATACCGCTGGCAGTACTCACCGCCGCTGCCACCAACGCAATCGGGATCACTTCATAAGGTTTCAGCCCTTCGGTCTTGCTGCTGACGGCAGTGATCGCGGCGCGCACCACAATCACACCCGGACCAGGGCCTGAGGCCAGAGGCAGGGATTTGCCGATTTCGCGTTTGAGCGCCTGATCGTAATAACTGGTGATTCCGTTCAGGGTGGTCTGAGGGATTTTTGCCGTCGGCTGAGGCTTGGGATACAGCTGGGTCGGCTCGATGTACACGCTTTGGAATTTCTTGATGTCAACTTTCGGATCGATCCAGCGCATCACTACTGCACCCGAAGGTGATTTGGCTTCCTGGAGTTGGCTGTAATTTTTGAGGAAGCCTGAATACTCGTCTGGCTCGACCTTTTTGCTGGCGCAGCCAACTACGCCGATCGAGGCAATACACAATGTACTCATCATCAATGCAAGCTTCATGCGGTAACTCCTGTAGGGCGGTCGACTACGGTTTGGAAACGGTTTAACAGGTATAGCTAATGCAGCGCGTTTTGTTGTGCAGAATCACAACATTCATCTATCGCCGCGCAGAGGATCACACCTGTCATTTGACAGACGCCCGGCATCCGTCAAAGCTGCATCGAGCTAGAACGCGCGCCTGACGGCAAACGCACCCGGACTATGGAAGTCGCAATGCCGAAACATAAAAATAAAGCAGCCGCCCCAAACCCTGATTCGTCACCGACTTCGTTTTCTCGTTATCTGTTTCCCGTTCTCATCAGCGTGTTGCTCCTGGCGATCGCGGGCATTGGCTGGTTTCTGTTCAGCAGCCAACCGGCCCCGGTGACCTATGCGCCGCCGCTCAGTACACCGGTCATTGCTCCTGAAAAACCCGTGGTCGCCGCGCCGGCGAAGATGGTCGATGAGCAACAGTGCCAGGCTTGCCACAGCGAACAAGTGAAGGACTGGCAAGGCTCGCATCACCAATTGGCGATGCAGGAAGCCAGTGCCGGGACGATGCTCGGCGACTTCAACAACGTCACCTTCAAGGCCGAAAACGAGACGACCCGGTTTTCGCGCAAGAACGACGAATTCTGGGTCAACACGCCGGGCATTGATGGCAACAACGCTGATTTCAAGGTCGCCTACACCTTTGGCATCGCGCCGTTGCAGCAGTATTTGATTGAGGTCGGTGATGGTCGGTTGCAGGCGTTGGGTGTCGCCTGGGATACCGAGAAACACCGCTGGTTTCACCTCTATCCGGGCCAGGGTGTGAACTTCAAGAACCCGTTGCACTGGAGCAAGCCGAGCCAGAACGCCAATTTCATGTGCGTCGAATGCCATACCACCGGCTATAAACGCAAATTCGACGCGGCTAAAAACACCTTTGACAGTCAGTGGAACAGCCTTGGCGTGGGTTGTCAGGCGTGCCACGGCCCGGCGTCCAGCCACCTGGAATGGACCGCGAAAAAGACTGATCTGATCCACGCCGGTTTCGCCGTCGACCTCAAAGACAAGGACGCGACCGTCGAGATCGAAACCTGCGCCCGCTGCCACTCACGGCGCGCGCCGCTGGGCGATGGCTTCACCGTTGGCAAGCGGCTGATGGATGACTATCTGCCCAGCCCCCTGACCCGCGAGTTGTATGCGCTGGATGGCAAGATCAAGGACGAAGTGTTCGAACACGGCTCCTTCGCCCAGAGCAAAATGTTCGACAAGGGCGTGCGCTGCAGCAACTGCCACAACCCCCACAGCAACGAACTCAAGGCACCGGGCAACGGCGTCTGCCTGCAATGCCACAACAGCGCCGGCAAAACCTCGGTGGCCGGTGTCGAGGGCAAGGGCTTGCAGGCGAAAAACTACGATTCTGTCGAGCACACCCGCCACGCCATGGGGCAACCGGGTTCGCAGTGCGTGGATTGCCACATGCCCGGCAAGTTCTACATGGGCAATGACTTTCGGCATGACCACAGCTTCAGCATTCCCAACCCTGAGCGGGCGAAAAAACTTGGCACGCCGGACGCCTGCCTGACCTGCCATCAGGGCAAGGCCGGTGACAAAATCACTGAACAATTCAAGCTCTGGAACACCGCAGCCACCGCCCCCCAGGCGCCGCGTTACGACGAAAGCCTGTGGCTGATTCGCAACGGTCAGCCCGGCGCGGCGCAAGCCTTGTACGAACAGCTGCAACGCAGCAACCTGCCGGCGATCCAGCGCGCAACGCTGCTGGCCGAGTTGCCGCTGTACCCCAGCGAACAGGCGTTGAAACTGGCGACTCAGGACTTGCGCAACCCGGCACCGCAAGTGCGTGAAAGCGCCGTTCGGGCGATCAGCGCGTTCCTCCCGCCGCCGGAGCGCGCACCACTGCTGACACCGTTACTGGGTGACCCGGTCAAAGCGGTACGCATCGCTGCCGCCCGGGATCTGCTCAGCGTCGCCCGCGACGGTTTGGGCAGCGCTCAGGCGAACTGGAACGCCGCCATCGCCGAGTATGAGGCTGTGCAAAAGAGCCTGGCCGAACGCGCGGAAGCCAACCTCAACCTCGCCATGCTGTATCAGGCCAGCGGTCGCAGCGCTGAAGTTGAAGCGCTACTGCGCACGGCGCTCCAGCGCGATCCGGACTTTTACCCGGCGCTGGTGACGCTGGTGCAGTGGCTCGAAGCCAGTGGGCGTAGTCAGGAGGCACAGGCCCTGCTGGAACAGGGCATCAAGGAGCATCCGGACGCCGCTTTGCTGCTGCATACCCAAGGGTTGTCGCTGATACGAGCGGACAAAACGGCCCAGGCCATGCCGGTGCTGCGCAAAGCCGCTGGGCTGGAACCCCATAGCGCGCAGTTCGGCTACGTGCTGGCGGTGGCGCTGCATGACAGCGGCAAGGTCGATGAGGCCTGCGAGGAACTGGAACGGTTGTTGAAGGTACAACCGGCGAACCGCAATGCGCGGTTGTCGTTGATCCAGTACTACCTGGAAAACGGACAGGAGCCCAAGGCCCAGGTGCTGTTGCAAGGCTGGAAGAAGATGAACATGGGGGATCCGGCGTTGAAGTGATTGGGGGTTGATCCAGAGGCCCCTTCGCGGGCAAGCCTCGCTCCTACAGGTTATGTGTGTACGCCATTTTTTTGTACGACACATAACCTGTAGGAGCGAGGCTTGCCCGCGAAAGCGTCGCCACGGTCTTAACCTTGCGTCACCACGAAGAACCACTCTTCAACGCCAACTCCCGCCGACTGTTCGCCCGCATCGCCTTGATCAACGACACCGTGCCCACCAGCAGAATCGCGGCGCCAAAAAGGAAGTCGATGTTGTACAGCTGGAAGTCCTCCAGCGGTCCCACCAACAGTACGCGGATCGCGCCGATACTCACCAGTGTCGCGAGAAAATCGATGCCCGGTTCGTCACGATAAAACACGTGCATCAGCGGCAGGCAGATCACCAGCAACAACAGCAGCACAATCACCTTGAACGAGCCTTTGCGCTCGACACTGAAGGCGCACTCATTGGCCGCGTAGGGCTTGTAATCGTCCTCGCGAACCAATGAATTTTTCTCGTTGATGTACTCGACCCGGTTGTATTTTTGAATCGGCGTGAAGGTGTTGGACATCTCCATGAGGGTGGTGATGCGCTTGAACTTCAGGTCAATCCGCTCATTGCCCTTGAGGATGTACAGCACCGGCTTGTAGCCGTAGCGCCAGGTGTCGAACGGAAACGCCGCCGCCCGACCCTGCACACCGATGGGCCGGGATTCAAGCTCGGCGTAGGCGCTTTTGTCGAGCGAAGAGAGGTTGCGACTCAGCGGTTTGATCCTGACCTGCTCAAGGAAGATCGGCGTGACGCCGTAGGACCATTGAAGAGGTTCCAGGCGCAGGCGCAACTCGTTGCGGCCCAGGTCATACCGATCGAAAGTGCGCTCGGAGACGATGACCGCACCCGAGAGCATGAAATCGCCCCGTACATTGTTGGTGATGCGCAGGGTCAGGTGATCCTTGCCCAGCGCCGCCGCATCGCTGGCCGGTGGCGTACCGCACCAGGCGGAACTGTCGGCTGACGCCCCGAGTTGCCCGTCACGGTTCTCCTGGAACAGATACACATAACTGCCCCACAGGGCCGCCATCAGCAACACTGCGACCAGCCCTAAAACTTTCTTGCCCGCGCTCAAACCAGACTCCTTTCTTTGACCCGCTTCCTTATGAGGCGCGGACTCTATCAAAACGGGGTCCCCGGCCAAAGCAAAAAGTCGTGTGGTTGTCAGCGCCGCCGAAACAACGGTCGTGGCTCGATCACCGAGCGGCCATACAACACGCTCATGCCCGCGAGCCCCTTGAGCGCGTCCTCGGCGGACTTGTCCTCGCGCACCGCAAAGCTGTCGAACCCGCATTGGCGCATGTGGCTGAGTTGATCGCGCAGGACATCGCCGACCGCGCGCAGTTCGCCGGTCCAGCCCAATCGGGTGCGCAGCAAATACGCCTGGCTGTAACCACGACCGTCGCGAAAACTCGGGAAGTCCAGCGCAATCAGCGGCAGTTGGTCGAACCACGGTTTGAGGCTTTCCACCTCATCGTCCGGCCCCAGCCACACGCCCTGCTGCCCGGGTTCCTCCAGCCAGCAGGCCAGCGGCACTATCACCGGACCTGACGGCAATCCGGCGGCAAGCTCCCTGACCAGGGTCCACGGATCGGCGCTATCGATCCGCGCTACACCGGCCTCCAGTCGCAGCAGATTGTTCATGCCGAGACCTCCAGCAACTTCGGATAGACCGCCTCTTTGAACGGCTCCAGACCAAGGCGCTGCAACGTGTCGACGAACAGTTCCTCACTCTCGCGGTAACGCACGAACGTGGCGATGATCCGCTCGATCACGTCGGGCACTTCAGCCGCGCTGAAGGACGGGCCGATGACTTTGCCCAACGCGCTGTTCTTGCCCTGAGCGCCGCCGAGGGTGATCTGGTACCACTCGCTGCCGTTCTTGTCGACGCCAAGAATGCCGATATTGCCGATGTGGTGATGGCCGCACGCGTTCATGCAACCGGAAATATTGAGGCTGATGTCGCCCAGATCGTGCAGATAATCCAGGTCGTCAAAACGCGCCTGAATGCCTTGCGCAATGGGGATCGACTTGGCGTTGGCCAACGCACAGAAGTCGCCGCCGGGGCACGCGATGATGTCGGTCAGCAAACCGACATTGGCACTGCCCAACCCGTGCTCGCAGGCCACACGCCAGAGCGCGAACAGGTCCGACTTCGGCACGTCCGGCAGGACGATGTTCTGTTCATGGGCAATCCGGATTTCGCCGAAACCGAATTGCTCGGACCACGCGGCCACGGCATCCATTTGTTCGCCGGTGACATCTCCCGGCGGCGAAGCTCTGCCCGGTTTGGTCGACAGCACCACACTGGCGTAGCCCGGCACCTTGTGCGGCTGGACGTTGCGCGAGACCCAGCGGGCGAATGCACTGTTTTCGGCCAGGCGGGTGCCGAACTCCAGGTCGGTACTGGACAGCGAACGGTAATCCGGCGGCACGAAGGCACTGGCGACACGCGCATATTCATCGCCGGTCAACTGCGCCGGACCGTCCTTGAGATGCTGCCACTCCTCCTCCACTTCCCTGGCGAAAGCGTCGATCCCGAGTGCCTTGACCAGAATCTTGATCCGCGCCTTGTACTTGTTGTCCCGCCGACCGTGGCGGTTGTAGACCCGCAGCACCGCTTCGACATACGACAGCAAATGCTGCCACGGCAAGCCTTCGCGAATCTGCAGGCCAAGAATCGGCGTGCGTCCCAAACCACCGCCAACGATCACCCGCAGGAGCATTTGTCCGTCGGCGCCGGGGTAAAGATAAAGACCGATATCGTGCATCATGATCGCCGCGCGGTCCTGTACGGCCGAGCAGATGGCGATCTTGAATTTGCGTGGCAGGAACAGGAACTCCGGGTTGATCGTCGACCATTGGCGCAGGATTTCCGCCAGCGGTCGCGGGTCGATCAACTCGTCCGCCGCGACCCCGGCGAAGGCTTCGGTGGTGATGTTGCGCACGCAGTTGCCGGACGTCTGGATCGCGTGCATTTCTACCTGGGCCAGGCGTTCGAGGATTTCCGGTACCTGGGCCAGTTCGATCCAGTTGAACTGCATGTTCTGGCGGGTGGTGAAGTGGCCGTAGCCACGGTCGTAATCCCGGGCGATGCTCGCCAGCGTACGCATCTGTTGCGCGCTCAGCGTGCCGTAGGGAATGGCCACGCGCAGCATGTACGCGTGCTTTTGCATGTACAGGCCATTCTGCAAGCGCAACGGCAGGAATTCCTCTTCGCTCAACTCGCCTGCCGTGAAGCGTTCGACCTGATCACGAAACTGCGCAACCCGCTCGAAGACCAGCGCCCGGTCATAGTCGTCGTACTGATACATGTGGCTACCTCATCAGGATGGGACGGGCTCTTTGGCTCGTTTTCGATGAGGCGACTATGAGGGGCACCGGAAAAACATTACAGATTCAGGAGACTTCAAAAAAACCATATCAGTTTTATGGATCACTACTGAGGTTGTTTCGACATCTCATCAACGATGGGTGCGTAAATCCTTTTGAAGCGCCAATCGTACGAATCACCGGCCTTGTTGGTGCCACACTCCCAACTGCACGACCACGTCATCAAGCCTCTGATCCCGTTGCCGTCTTTTACCAGTCGTTTGAGTGCATTTTTCACAAAAGCGGGATCCACTACATACCCGTTGGCGGCTGCATCGATACTGCTGGGCAAGCCGATAACGAATTTGTCGGCAGGGATTTTGGTGAAACCATAATCACCTGTTACCAATGCGGTGGTCAGGTAGTAGAGGAACTCTTCCTTGCGCACGCCATCGTTTTGCGCCAGCCAGGGTGGATTAAGGCCTGGCACATAAAGCCCATCACCGTTCTGGTTGTAGTATTGCGGGGCAATGAAGTCGTAATGGTCCTTCAGCGCAGTCAAATACGGTACGTACTTGCCACTCGTTACCAAGTGCGGAAACTCCGGCGCCATGCTGATGATGAAATGCTTGCCTTCCTTCGCGTAGTGCTCCCTGACCAGTTTAAGCGCCGCCGGAATCACCTTATTGTTATCGGCAAAGTCGATAGCAGTCTGCTCCAGATCGATGTCCAGCCCATCAAAACCATAGACTTCCGCCAATCGGATAATCTCAGTGGCAAGCGCCTGTTCCTGACCGTTGCGCAGCTCAATGTGAGCATCGGCGCCCCCCAGTGAAATCAGCACCGCGCGACCTTGCTTGTTGAGTACGCCGACCTGACGCCGAAACTCCACATCGGTCTGGTTGTATGGCTTGAATGTCGGGATGCCAGCGCCCTTCATGAACGCAACGGCCACAACGTTGTATTCGACGGGGATGTCCTTGAGTTCTACTTCGCCGGTCCATCCCCCGGCATACTCGCTTTGTGCACGTCCCCAGTTGTGCCAAAAACCCATGAATATTTTTTTACCGCGAATATCGGGCATCTCGGACGCATCATCGACAGGCGCCTTGGGGCCTGTATAAGTGAAAGTTGTCATTGGTTCACCCTTGAGTTCAGAACATCCTGTATGAAAGTGCCCCTCCTGATCGCCATGACAGGCAGGGCTGACTTGCCTTGAACGCAACCACTGGAACTCACCACTACCCAATGCGTCAGCGGGTTTATTAAACCGCTGGATTCAATCCGCCGATACTGTCAACTCTGACAGGTACGGCGCCTTTATCTGATCCGTATTAATTGCGCTTTCCTGAATCTGTTTTGTTTTCGATGAGGTTTCTACAGTTCACGGCATGCCAGTCCGGGTGGCCTGGCAAGACTTTGCAACCGTGGAAGCATTGACCATGAGCACAGCAACAATCGGACAGGCCTATAACTACAAGGTCGTCCGCCAATTCGTCGTGGCGACCATTTTCTGGGGCGTCGTGGGGATGGCGATGGGGGTGTGGATCGCCTCGCAACTGGTGTGGCCCGAGATGAACCTCGACCTGCCTTGGACCTCGTTCGGGCGTTTGCGTCCGCTGCACACCAGCCTGGTGATTTTCGGCTTTGCCGGCAGCGCGCAGTTCGCCGCCAGTTATTACGCAGTGCAGCGTACCTGCCAGGTGCGGCTGTACTCGGACACCCTCGCCGCCTTCACCTTCTGGGGTTGGCAATCCGTCATCGTGGTGATGCTGATCACCCTTCCGCTGGGCTACACCACTACCAAGGAATACGCCGAGATCGAGTTCTCCGGCGCGGTGTGGATGACCGTGGTCTGGGTGGCGTACGCCGTGGTGTTTTTCACGACGGTGGTGCAACGCAAGACCCATCACATTTACGTCGGCAACTGGTTTTTCGGCGCGTTCATCGTGGTGATCGCCATGCTGCACGTGGTCAATCACCTGTCGATTCCGGTGGACTGGTTCAAGTCCTACCCAGTGTATTCCGGCGCCACCGACGCCATGGTGCAGTGGTGGTACGGGCATAACGCGGTGGGGTTTTTCCTGACGACCGGGTTCCTCGGGATGATGTATTACTTCGTGCCGAAACAGGTCGGGCGGCCGGTGTACTCCTATCGCTTGTCCATCGTGCATTTCTGGGCGTTGATCACCCTGTACATCTGGGCCGGCCCGCACCATTTGCACTACACCGCGTTGCCGGACTGGGCGCAGTCGCTGGGCATGGCCATGTCGCTGATCCTGTTGGCGCCGAGCTGGGGCGGGATGATCAACGGCATGATGACGCTCTCGGGCGCCTGGCATAAATTGCGCACCGATCCGATTTTGCGTTTTCTGGTGTTGTCGCTGGCCTTCTACGGCATGTCGACCTTCGAGGGGCCGATGATGGCGATCAAAACCGTGAACGCCCTCTCCCACTACACCGACTGGACTATCGGCCACGTGCACGCCGGCGCCCTCGGTTGGGTGGCGATGATCACCTTCGGCGCGGTCTACCACATGATTCCGAAAGTCTTCGGCCGCGAGCAGATGTACAGCACGCCGTTGATCAACCTGCACTTCTGGCTGGCGACCATCGGCACCGTGCTGTACATCGCCTCGATGTGGGTCAACGGCATCACCCAGGGCCTGATGTGGCGCGCGATCAACGACGACGGCACGCTGACCTATTCCTTCGTCGAAGCCTTGCAGGCCAGTCATCCCGGATTTGTAGTGCGGTTTGCCGGCGGTGTGTTCTTCCTCAGCGGCATGCTGTTGATGGCGTACAACGCCTGGCGCACCGTGCGGGTTTCCGACGTGGCGATGGCTGAACGTGATGCACGGATTGCCTGAGGCGAGGAGCTGAGATGTTCGAGATCGTGTTGAATATCGTGGGTGTTGCGGGGCTTTGGCTGGCGGTCGAGTACTGCCTGAAGCAGCAGACGGCAGAAAGTCTGGAGGAAGCGAGCCTGATCCCGTTTGCCGATGACCCGGAGGTGGCACGACGGGTGGAGTTGGCGACGGGGAAAGTGGTGAAGGCGGTTGCGCCGGAAGTGGCAAAACCGGGCTGGGTGAATCTGGATATGTGATTCGAAGCTGATGACCCCATCGCTGGCAAGCCAGCTCCTACAAGTGCGACGCATCCCCTGTAGGAGCTGGCTTGCCAGCGATGGCGGTCTCGGATCAGCTGCGATCTCTAGGGATCAGACTCTGCAACTGCTGCGCCAGAAAATTCGCGTCGAAGGCAAAGGTGTCCGGGTCCTTCAAACCATTGGTCTTGCGCCATTGCCAGCTGCTCGACGGCGGCAGGCACACCAGCGAAATGCTGCCATACCGCGCGGCGGTCAAACCCATCACCGCCAGGGAAATCTGCCCACCGGTACCCATCACGTCCGGCACGAACTCCACGGGTTTGCCGGCGATCACGATGCCCAGTTTCTCGGTCTTGAACGTTGACGTCTCGACCGGAACACTCGGCCCCGAGGCGACATACGCCTCGCGACTGACTTCCAGCAGGTTCGGCGCCCGGACCGGTTCCAGCCATTGCTGGATCTGATCGAACAGCTCGCCAATGCGCGTCGCCCACACGGCCGATTGCGACTCGAACAGTTGTTTTTTGTGCGCTTCGCTGTCTGCGTAGTGGCGAAGCATCTCGCCCAGTTGCTGTACGTCGTCCATTGCGGTGTTCCTTTGTTGAAACAGTGCTGCGGACTTTGAGCATGGCAGATGCGCGCGGTGGGCGTACGACTAAAAGCGTGAGCGGTATTGGCTGGGGGTCATGGCGAGGAATTTGCGGAAGGCGCTGCCCATGTGCGACTGATGGGCGAAACCGGCATCAAGGGCGATGTCAGCCAGGCTCAGCCGGGTGTGCTCGATCATCCGCCGTGCCGCCTGCAGTCGTATTTCAACGAGGTAAGCGTGCGGTGTCAGGCCGATGGCCCGGGTAAAGTCGCGCAGAAAGCGCAGCTCGTTCTGGCCGTAGGCCGCCGCCAGTTGTTGCAGCGTGAGGGGCTGATGGAATTGTTCTGCGATCAGGTCCAGCACTTGGGCGAGTGCGGCTGGCGCGGGCCGATGAGCCATTTCGACCTGCGGCTGCGCCAACCCCACAAATCCCAGGGCACATTGCTCCAGTGCCAGTAGGTCGGGTTGTGGCGCCAGCAACAAACGCCGCACTTCGCGCGCCAGGCTCAGCGCCTGTCGATTGCCACACGACTGTACGCGATGGCCAATGGCGGGCAATTGCTCATCGGCAAATGATTCGTCCAGCTGCATCAGCAAGTATTCGCCACCGCTGGACGATTCGGAAAACACTTCGACGCCCACCGGGGTATACGCCAGAACACCGGGCAACGTATCGAAATCCACCCGCCGATCCGAGTCAATCGCGTGCACACCCTGCTGGCGCTCCAGCGTCACCCCAAGGGTGCGCGACTGCGCCGGATCGCGTGCGCTGTAAGCGGCACGGGGCAGAAGTTGCAGGCTCACTTTAGCGCCCGGCAGCCGTTGGCTCAGCATGTGAAATTTCCTGATAGAAAGCCGTGAAGCGCCACGGGATACTCCCAGACAAAGGGTTGCCATCAACAGGAGCACGCCATGCGCACCATCGGCCTTATCGGCGGCATGAGCTGGGAGTCCAGCGCCGAGTATTACCGCCTCATCAACCAACAGGTACGCGACCGGCTCGGGCCGTTGCGTTCGGCGAAACTGCTAATGTACAGCGTCGACTTCGGGCCTGTCGAACAGGCTCAGCATGCCGGTCGCTGGGACGATGCGGCGCTGATTCTGGTGGATGCCGCGCGGCGGCTGGAGGCTGGCGGCGCCGATTGCGTGGTGCTGTGCACCAACACCATGCACAAGGTCGCCGGGCAGATTCAGGCGGCGATCAACATTCCGTTCCTGCACATCGCCGACCCGGCCGGACAGGCGGCGGTGGATGCCGGCGCACTGAACGTCGGGTTGCTGGGGACTGCGTTCACCATGGAACAGGACTTTCTCAAGGAACGCCTGACGTCGATGGGGCTGACCGTATTGGTGCCGGACGCCGAGGAGCGTCAAGCCGTGCACCGGATCATCTACGACGAGTTGTGCGTCGGGGTGATCAGCGAGGCGTCACGCCGGATTTATCGGCAGGTAATCGAATCCCTGAGCCAGCGCGGCGCCCAGGTCATCATCCTCGGCTGCACCGAAATCGGCCTGCTGATCAAACCCGAACACAGCACCCTGCCCCTGCTCGACACCACCGAACTGCATGCGCAGGCGGCGGTGGCGTTTGCACTGGGCGAGTGAATCAACCGGCCTTGGGCATGCGGCGCAGACGCGCCATGCTCAAGGTGTCCACCAACACTCCGTCACGCACGGCGTAGTCCCGAAACAGGCCTTCGGTTTCAAAACCAAACTTGCGGTACAAACCGATGGCTGCTTCGTTGTCGGCGTACACCGACAGCTCGACCCGTTGCAGATTCATCCAGTTGTCGGCGATGTCCAGCGCGGTGGCCAGCAGCTTCGAGCCAACCCCCTTGCCCTGCCACGCCTCAGAGACTCCCATGCCGAAATTGGCAGCATGACTGCGGCGGATGCGCGAAAACTGCTCAAGACCGATGTTGCCGATCACCCTCCCCTGACTCAGCGCCACCAGTTGCACATGCCGTTCGTTGCCCGGATCCAGGCGTTTGCGCCAGACCTCGATGGACTGAAACGGCATTTGCAGCACTTGCCGGGTAATCGCTGGCTCGTTGTAAAGCGCGGTGATGCCTTCGAGGTGGGATTCGTTGAAGCGTTCAAGCGTAATGACAGCGTCAGTGACGGGCATGGGTGATTCATCCTTGATACAGACATGGCCGCCCACTCTACAACGCAATCTTCCAGCAGGGCGAGAACCAAATGTGGTCAGGCTTCGAACCACTCCCGGCGCTCATTGAGGGTGTTTTGAATCAGTTCGACGATCATCTGCACCTGAGCTTCATCCTGCGACTGCGCATTGACCGCCATCCACACCTGGCGCTGCATCGGCTGGCCAAACAACCCCGGCAGAGCGATCAGACCACGGTCGAAATGGCTCATGTAACCAGGCAGCAAACCGATACAGGCGCTGCATCGGATCATCTCCAGCATCAGCTCATAGGCATGCAACTGCACCACCCCGGCGAGGCGCTGGTCCACCAGCGCATTCCACGGCACAAAGCTCTCGACCTGAAGATGAGGCTGCCATTGCACCAGCAGAAAATCAGCGAGGTCATCGAGGTTGTCCGGGCGTGACGCAGTGCGTGAATAACGCTTGGCAATGTGCGGCAGGTAGTCGAGCCGCGCCAGGCGCCGGGGTTCGCTGACAGCAAAACTCGGGCCCGGCAGCGGTGAATCAGTGCCGGCCAGCCACACCACCACATCGGCGCTGACGGCGCGCAGGGCCAGTTCGCTGTCGAGTGAGATGATCTCCAGACGCACACTGGCGTTGCGGCGCAGCAAGGCCACCAGGTCGCGACCGAGGATGTCATGCAGGATCGATTCGGCGACGGCCAGGCGCACCAGGGGCTGTTCGATCACCGGCAAGTCGCGTTCATGGGCCAAGGCAATCAGCTGCGCCTGAAGCTGCAAGCCTTCGCGACTGAGGGCAACGCCATTGTCGCCATGGCTGAACAGCGAGCACTGCAGGTGCGCTTCGAGTTGCGCCAACTGCTTGCGCAGCAACGTCGCCTTGATGTTGAGACTGCGCGACGCCTGCATGAAACAACCGCAGCGGGCACTGACCATGAACGCTTGCGCCAGTTGCGGGTCAAGCGCGGCGGCCTGCGCATGTATGGATGACGAGGTGTCTACCGGCAAACGGTATTCGGCAGGGCTCTGGCGCCCGGCGGTTTCCATGAATGACATCAATGACTCCCTGTCGATCTGTCCTTTGAAAACCTCATCCTGCGCAACGTTCATGAACCTGATGTGACAGCGTCATCACGCGCTGGGGGACTGGCGGAAACTCACCGCGAGGCGATTCCAGCTGTTGATGGTGGTGACGGCGATGGTCAGGTCAACCATTTCGCTCTCGCTGAACTGTTCCCGGGCCTGGGCGTAGACGTCGTCCGGCACATGGCTTTGCGAGAGCAAGGTGACCGCTTCGGTCCAGGCCAGCGCCGCGCGCTCGCGCGGGTTGAAAAAGCCGCTGTCGCGCCAGACCACAATCGAATACAGACGCCGGTCGGTCTCGCCGAGGCGTCGCGCGTCCACCGAGTGCATGTCGGTGCAGAAGGCGCAGCCGTTGAGCTGCGAGGCGCGAATCTTGATCAGGTGCAGCAACGCCGGCTCGATGCTCAGGTTGCTGGTCAACGCCTCCATGGCGATCATCGCTTTCATCGCTTTGGGCGACGCGCTGTAGTAATCCAGACGGGAAGTCATGGCGTGCCTCGTGGATTGATAGATGTTTTCACGGTAGGCGCTGATGCGCCGGCGTTACAGATCCAATTGCGCGAAATACCGGTGGACCACTCCGAGCAGACCAATCTGCGGTTTTTCCCCCACGCAACTTCTGCACGGCGGCGCATGCGCGTAATCTGGCGCGACGCACACGCGCCTTAACCGCCCAGGAGCCCCGCCGGTATGGAACTTCATGTTGTCATCAACGGCCGCAAGGACCTGGCAGGCCAGTTGTACAACCAACTGCGCAGCGCCATCGAATCCGGTCGCCTGGCAGCCGGGACGCAACTGCCGCCCAGCCGTCTGCTGGCCGAACAGCTGGGCATCTCGCGCAAGACCATTTCCGACACGTACGCGCAACTGACCTATGAAAACTTCCTGACCGGGGTGATCGGCAAAGGCACCTATGTCAATGCCCGGACGGCCAAAGCGCAGCCCAAGCAAAGCCATTCGCAGTTGGCGAGCGCCGAGGTCATCGAGTCGTGGCGCAATTTACCGGTGTTTTTGCGTCACCCGACACTGGAAGGCTCGCTGCGTTATGACTTCATCGGTGGCGCCACCAGCAAGGGCCAGTTTCCGCAGGACGATTGGCGGCGCTGTACCTCCCACGCGCTGCGTCAGATGTCCGGTTCCAAAGGCTTCTACAGCTTGCCTGAAGGCCTGCCGGCGCTGCGCAATGCGATCGCCCGGCACATCGCGTTTTCCCGTGGGGTGAATTGCCAGGACGAAGACGTGGTGGTGTGCAACGGTGCGCAACAAGCGCTGGACCTGATCTCCCGCGTGATCACGCGCCCCGGCAGCATCGTCGCCATGGAAGACCCCGGTTACCCGCCCGCGCGCCTGCTGTTCGGCAGCCACGGCGCCACGGTGATCGGCGTACCGGTCGACGAAGACGGCATCCAGGTCGACAAAATCCCCCTGGGCACCCGGCTGATTTATGTCACGCCGTCCCACCAGTTTCCGCTCGGCATGCCGATGAGCCAGGCACGTCGCGTGGCGCTGCTGGAGCGCGCCTACGAGTTGGGCGCGATCATCATCGAGGACGATTACGACAGTGAATTCCGCTACGAAGGCCGGCCCACCGACTCGCTGCAAAGCATGGATGAGCGCGGGATCGTCGCCTACGTCGGGACCTTTTCGAAAACCCTGCTGCCGGAACTGCGCCTCGGCTACGCAATTTTGCCGCCGGCGATTCTCGAAGCGGTGATCCGCGCCAAGCAACTCACCGACCTGCACACCTCCACCCTGCCCCAATGGGCGCTGGCCAAATTCATCGCCGAAGGCTGCCTGCTCAAGCACATCCGGCGCTGTCATACGATCTACGCCGGGCGTCGCGAACGCATCCTCACGCGCATCGCCGGTGACCTGTCACCCTGGCTCGAAGCGATCCCGAGCACGGCGGGTTTCCACATGGTGCTTATGTGCAAAGTGCCTATCGATATGCCATTGCTGATCGAACTGGCGAAAAAGGTCGAAGTCGGGCTGTATTCCATCGATACCTTTTACTACCAGCGGGCGCCACAGGCCGGGCTTCTCATGGGGTTTGGCGCCATTGAAACCCTGGACATCGACACCGCGCTGGACCGCTTGCGTGACATTTTTCAGCAAATCGCCTGAGCGATTGGTCTGGGTTTTTATCCGGCAATTGGCTATTGGCGGTCCGCAAGTGCAGGCCTATCCTCGTAAGCGTTATCCCTCAATGAGCAGGATTCGTCCGGCCTGATTCAGGAGTGTGAGCAATGTCCAACGAAGTGATCAACACCGTAAAGGTGCAGGCCGCAGCCGGCCGCTCGGACGAACTGGGTAAGCAACTGCAAAAGATTGTCGAAACCCTGCGTGAACAACCGGGCTGCGAATCCTATATGGTCGACCGCTGCCCCGAGGACAGCAACCGCTGGAACGTCAGCGCCCGCTGGCAATCGGAAGCGGCCATGCAATCGCATTTCAACACCCCACAGGCGCAAGGTTTTATCGACCTGATCGATTGCCAATTGGCGAACGCCGTGGACTTCAACAGCTTCCCGATCCGTTAAACACCCCCCTGTAGGAGCCGGCTTGCCGGCGATAGCATCACCGCGGTGTACCTGATGCACTGCGGTGATGCGATC
>NZ_JAGYFZ010000108.1:0-19139 GCF_019946675.1 Pseudomonas sp. BF-B-15 | reverse complement strand
AGAGGCCGAGCGCAGGTTCTGCGTAGTGGGCAACCCGGCAAGGATGCCGGGTTAGCCGCCCCCGGCCATGGATGGCCGATGGCGGCGGGCCCACGGAGCAGGACCGGAGCGAGGGTATGCCGAGCCACAGCGAGGCACCGAACGAAAGGGGCAAAAGCGCTTTGGTTACTTTCGCGCTTTTCGAAAGTGACTCGCTGTAAAAGCGAAACCAATAGCAGCATCACCGCAGCAACGGATATGCCCCCCACCCAATCCAAAAAAATCACAATTGAACAGCATTACTACGTTCAGATACCGGGCTTTTTCTGGGTCTGTCACCCATGCAAAAAAAAGAGCCTCAAGGCTCTTTGATGGGGAAAAAGTAGAGCCCTTGAGGCTCAAGATGCACGTGAAACAGGCGGTGAGCTTGGTAGGGGTTCAGATCACTCACCACCTACGCAACCGCTCGAGTTGAGCAAACAAACGGCTGCGTAGAATCATCGTAGGAAGATGGAGTTTGGCACTCAAGTACCGCTAGTCGCGTCCCGGCCAGCCCGCACGACGCAAGGCGTTGAGCAGTGTTTCGGCGTCCAGCCCCGGCACCGCATGGCCATTGCCCTCGGCGGTGTCGCAGGCCAGCAGAGCGTTGATGATTGCTTCTTCCACGGCTTCGGTAGCGGCAAGGAACAACTCGCTGATGTGGTCGTTGTTGACCATGCGCAGGTTGTCGGTTGTCGGCGCCTTCTTGCTCTCATAAGCAGCGGGTGGCACATCGTTACCGGTCGCAAAGGCAATGAAGATATCGCCGCTGTGGTCTTCGTTACCGCCACCGGTCCGCGCCAGACCGAGGCTGGCGCGCTGGGCGAGGCGGGTGCATTGATGTGGCAGCAACGGTGCATCGGTGGCCAGGCACACCACAATCGAACCCATGCCCGGATGCGGCAGCGATGCCTTGAGGAATGGTGAGTCAGCCTTTTCCATATAGCGCCCGACCGGGTAACCGTCGACGCGTAATTCGTTGCGGATACCGTGGTTGGCCTGGACGATGGCCCCCACCGTCCAGCCACCCTGGCCAGCATTCAAACGTCGCGAAGCGGTGCCGATGCCGCCCTTGAACTCGTGACAGATCATGCCGCTGCCACCACCCACCGCACCTTCTTTCACCGGTCCGCTTGTCGCCGTGCGCAGGGCTTGGGCCACGTGCTCGGGTTTGACGTGGAAACCGTTGATGTCGTTGAGCAAGCCGTCGAAGGTTTCCAGCACCACCGGCATGTTCCAGTAAAGTCGCCCGTCATCCGGTTGCTGTTCGCGGTCCAGCACAATCAATGCATCGCGCACCACGCCCAGGCTGTGGGTGTTGGTGAAGGCGATCGGGCTGGTGAGCAGACCCGCTTCGCGGATCCATTCCAGACCTGTGGCATCGCCGTTGCCGTTGAGCACATGGACGCCGGCAAAACACGGTTGCTGGCTGGTGGAACCGGCACGCGGCTCGATCACGGTGACGCCGGTCAGGATGTCGCGACCGTTGGCGGTGCGGCCTCGCACATCGCTGTGGCCGACCCGCACGCCGGGCACATCGGTGATGGCATTGAGCGGGCCGGGTTGCAGTTGGCCGAACTGGAGGTTCAGGTCGCGGGCACGTGGTTTCATTGTTTCTCTCATCTTCAATTCGTGGCAGAAAAAATCGTTGGGCCAAACGCAATCCCTGTGGGAGTGAGACCGGCTTGCCGGCGATGGCGGTGTGTCAGTCGACATCTTCATTGCCTGACACACCGCCATCGCGAGCAGGCTCGCTCCCACAGGTTTTTTGCGGTGGATTACTGTCCGTTTTTGACCTTGCTCCAGATCCGCGTACGCACGCGTTCGGTAGCCGGCGGCAGCGGCTGGAGGGTGAATAACGTGGCCAAGGCTTGCGCGGACGGGTACACCGCCGGGTTATTGCGAGTCGCTTCGGCCACCAGCGGCGTGGCGCTGCGGTTGCCGTTGGGGTAGTTGAGGTGATCACTGACCGGGGCAATCACTTCAGGGCGCATCAGGTAGTCGATGAAGGCCAGACCCTGCTGCGGGTGCGGCGCGTCCTTGAGCAACACGAGGGTGTCGAACCACACCGGCGCGCCTTCCTTCGGCAGGCTGTAGGCGATCTTCACGCCGTTGTTGGCCTGCTCGGCGTTGGTCTTGGCTTCCAGCATCGCGCCGGACCAACCCACCGCGACGCAGATGTTGCCGTTGGCCAGGTCGCTGATGAATTTCGACGAGTTGAAATAGGCGATGTGCGGACGCAGTTTGAGCAGCAGCGCTTCGGCCTTCTTGTAGTCCTCGGGATTGGTGCTGTTGGGCGGCAGGCCGAGGTAGTGCAGGGCCACCGGTAGCATCTCCGACGGCGAGTCGAGCATGGCCACGCCGCACTGGCCGAGCTTGGCCAGGTTGGCTTCGTTGAACACCAGCTCCCAGGAATCCACCGGTGCCTTGTCGCCCAGCGCGGCGCGGACTTTATCGACGTTGTAGCCAATGCCGTTGGTGCCCCACAGGTACGGCACGGCGTACTGATTGCCCGGATCGTTGTTGGCCAGTTTCGCCAGCAGGTCAGCATCCATGTTCTTGAAGTCAGGCATCTGTGCGTGGGGCAATGGTGCCAGGGCGCCGGCCTTGATCAGGGTCGGCAGGCTGAAGTTGCTGGCCACCACCACGTCGTAGCCGCTGCGGCTGGTGAGCAGTTTGCCTTCCAGCACTTCGGCGCTGTCGAAGGTGTCGTAAACCGGTTCGATCCCGGTGTCGCGCTTGAAGTCGTGCAGGGTGTTGGGACCGATGTAGTCGTACCAGTTGTAAACGTGAACCGTCGGGCTTTCGGCAGCCAACGCCGACAGCGAAACGCACAAACAGGCGCTCAACCCGAGATTGATCTGTGGAAGGCGACGACTCATGATGCGGCACTCCTGGCCTGCTGCAGGCCGGTGATGAACAGGTGCTTGCAGCGTATCGGCAGGCCGGGGACTCACCCATTCCCATCATGGGTTACTCGAAAGGGGTAGAGCGTGGACGCGTTGCTGAAAGAGTTGCCGGTGCACCAGGGCCTGGCGCGGGTGTTTGGCGCGTTGGGTCGGGACGGTTTCTGGCGCGCACTGGTCGACACGCTGCGGTTGCTGGTGCCGCTGGACAACGCATTGGTCGCGGTGATGCGGCCGGGGCGAGTGCCACGCCTGCTGATCGATTTCGACGCCAAGGGCGGCGCCGACGAGCATGAGGAACTGGCCGGTTACAGCGCCGGCATGTACCTGCTCGATCCGTTTTATCAGGCCGCGTGTGCAGGCATTGCCGATGGCTTGCACAGCCTAGAGTCGCTGGCGCCAGACCAGTTTCAGCAGAGCGAGTACTACCTGAGTTACTTCCGCTCTGTGGTGGGCGACGACGAGTTGCAGTTCATGATCAACGTCGAAGATTCCGTGCTCGGTTTGTCACTCGGCCGTTCGACGCGTTTTACCCTGGAAGAGCAGGGTCGTCTGCTTTGTGTGCGTGACTGGGTGCTGGCGGCGATGCGCCGTCACCTGCAATTGATGCCGCCAGAAGGCCCGGTTGCCGAAGCCGTGGCCGGGGATCTGGCGACGTTGCTGGATCGCTTTGATGCGCGTTTGACAGTGCGCGAAATCGAAACGGCGCGCCTGATTCTTCAGGGCTTTTCAAGCAAGGCGATTGCCCAGCAATTGGGGATCTCGCCGGAAACGGTGAAAGTGCATCGGCGCAACGTCTATCACAAGCTCAACGTGAACGGGCATGGGGAGTTGTTTGCGTTGGTGTTGCAGCCGCGTTGACTGGCCAATCAAAGAGATTTGTTGCCTGTCAGGCCCCCATCGCGAGCAGGCTCACTCCCACATTCGATCGCATTCCAATGTGGGAGTGAGCCTGCTCGCGATGGGCGCGGCGCGGTGTTACTGCCGAAACACCAACGCCTTCAACCCGCACTCGACATCCGCATCCGGAAACTCCGGCGGATTCTCCAGCCGTTGCTCGAACCGCAGGCTCGGCGCCTCGCGCATGACTCCATCAATCAGGAAATCCGCACCAAACGCCGGGTCGTTCATGCAGGCCAGCACCGTGCCCTGTGGCGTGAGCAACTCCGGCAACCGACGCAGCACGCGCTGGTAATCCTTGGTCAACAGAAAACTGCCTTTCTGGAAGGACGGCGGATCGATGATCACCAGGTCATAAGGGCCTTTACCGATCACCTTGCCCCAGGACTTGAACAGGTCGTGGCCGAGGAAACTCACCTTGCTCATGTCGTGGCCGTTGAGCCGGTGATTGTCGCGGCCACGGTTCAGGGCCGGGCTGGACATGTCCAGGTTGACCACGTGTTCGGCACCGCCCTCGATGGCCGCCACGGAAAAACCGCAGGTGTAGGCAAACAGGTTCAACACGCGCTTGCCCTCGGCATTGGCGCGCACCCAATCGCGGCCGTAACGCATGTCGAGGAACAGCCCGGTGTTCTGCTTGCGGCCCAGGTCTACGCGATAACGCAGGCCGCCCTCGGTGATGGTCATGTCATCGATGACTTCCCCGACCAGCCATTCGGTGGTGCTTTGCAGCAGGTAGCGATGTTGCAGCGCCAACGTATGCGCGCCGGATGTCTCCCACGCCGGCGATTGAGTGAGCGCCATCAACCGCTGTTTCAGCGCTTCCAGCTGTGCCGCTTCCGGTTCCTTGAACAGCGACACGAGCACCACGCCTTGCAGCCAGTCGACGGTCAATTGCTCCAGCCCCGGCCAGCACCGTCCGCGACCGTGGAACAGTCGGCGGGTTTCTGCGGGTGCCGCGGCCAGGGCGGTCAGCAGATGGTCGTGGAGGGTGGTGAGCGCGTCTGAGTTCATCGGGCGGTGTCGGTCATTTGAGGGGGCGGCATTTTAACCACAAATGCACACCTTGGGCTGACAACACAAAACACGGTGGGAGCGGGGGGGAGTTATCACGGTTAATTTAACTTTACGTGAGGATTTGGCGATCTGTCGGCTCCCATACTCGGCTCCAACGAATAACAACAACCGCCGGGAGCCGATCATGTCGCCGATACCTGCTTCATCCCATCCGCGCTGGCTGCGCCTGACCCATTGGCTGAACGCCCTGGCGGTGCTGGTCATGGTCACCAGCGGTTGGCGCATCTACAACGCATCGCCGCTCTACGACTTCAGTTTTCCCAAGGGCATCACGCTGGGCGGCTGGCTCGGCGGGGCGTTGCAATGGCATTTCGCGGCGATGTGGTTTCTCGCCATCAACGGCCTTGCCTACCTGATCATCAACCTCGCCAGCGGTCGTCTCTCTCGACGCTTCTTCCCGGTGTCGCCCAAAGGTGTTCTGCAGGACCTGTGGGCCGCATTGCGCGGGCGGCTGGGGCATGCCGACCTGAGTCATTACAACCAGGTGCAACGGCTGGCTTACCTGTTCGTGATGCTCGATATCACGCTGTTGGTGGTCTCCGGGCTGGTGTTGTGGAAGTCCGTCCAGTTTCCGCTGTTGCGTGAATTACTCGGCGGTTACGAAGCAGCGCGGCATGTGCATTTCATCGCGATGGCGCTGTTGGTGGCGTTTGTCGCGGTGCATCTGGTGATGGTCGCACTCGTTCCCAAAACGCTGCTGGCCATGATTAACGGTCGCAAGGAGCCCGTATGAAAAAGCCCATCGCAGGCCTGGATGAGTCATCCATCCTCAAAGACGCCCGGAAAATCATTGCGCCACAGATCGAAGACCGCTCCCGCCGTTCGTTCCTGATGCGTGGGCTGACCCTCGGCGGCGTAGCCATGTTGTCGGGCTGCAACCTGACCGACAACGAAAGCGTCGAGACCGCGTTGTCATCCATGTCGCGGTTCAACGATCGGGTGCAGGGCTGGCTGTTCAATCCCGATGCACTGGCACCGACCTATCCGGCGTCGATGATCACCCGGCCGTTCCCCTTCAACGCGTTTTACGGCATCGACGAGGCACCCATCGTTGAGGAAGAAAGCTATCGACTGGAAGTCACCGGCCTGGTCGCCGACAAGCGCAGCTGGCGCCTCGAAGAGCTGCGCGCGATGGCGCAGAACGAGCAGATCACCCGGCATATCTGCGTCGAAGGCTGGAGTGCGATCGGGCGGTGGGGCGGCGTGCGGTTCAGCGATTTCCTCAAACGGGTCGGAGCCGACACCGATGCCAAATATGTCGGTTTCAAATGCGCCGACGATTACTACACCAGCATCGACATGGCCACCGCGCTGCACTCGCAGACGTTGCTGGCCCTGACCTATGACGGCGCGGTGTTGCCGCGCGAATACGGCTTTCCGATGAAGCTGCGCATGCCCACCAAGCTCGGCTACAAGAACCCCAAACATATTCAGGCGATTTTCGTCAGCAACACCTACAGCGGCGGCTACTGGGAAGACCAGGGCTACAACTGGTTCGGTGGCAGCTGACGGCACCCGCCAACTTCACAGCGCGGCTCACGCTGCGTTCAATCGCAACCTGTGCTTCAAGGAGTTTCATCATGAAAAAGTTGACCACCGTCGTATTGTCCATGTGCCTCGCCGTAGGTGCCGCCAGCGTGTTTGCCGCCGAGACGACAACCAGTGATGGCATGAGCAAGGACAGCATGAGCAAAGATTCGATGTCCAAGGACGCCATGAAAAAAGACTCGATGAAAAAAGATGCCATGAGCAAGGACACGATGAAAAAAGACGCCATGTCCAAGGATTCGATGAGCAAGGACGGAATGAAAAAAGACGCGATGTCCAAGGACGCCATGAAAAAGGACGCCATGTCGCAGTAATTCATTACAACGCGATCCCTGTAGGAGCAGAGCTTGCTCGCGAAGACGGAGTGTCAGCCGACATCATCGTTGCCTGATACACCGCTTTCGCGAGCAAGCTCTGCTCCTACAGTGTTGTGCATTGCAGGGTATGACTTTAAGTCATGCCCCCATGACTTTTAATGGTTACAGCCCCGCCAACCCCCAGTGTTAAAAAATCGCAAACACAGCTCATCAACAACAAAAAAGAGCGTTTGCACCCATGACTGATTCCCTCCGCCACGTCCTGCGCTCTTCAACCCCCGACCAAAACCACGCGACTTCCTCTGTCTGCGTGCACTTCTGATCATCCAGAAAATCACTGAAGAGTAACGACCCATGAAAGAACTCGACCTGTACATCGGTGAAGGTTTCGAAGGCCCAGGCGTGAACGCCGCGCACATCAACATCCTGATCGGCCCGCGCAACGGCCCGGCAGGGCAGGCGTTTGCCAACAGCCTGGCATCGCCAAGCCAGGGCCATTGCCCGTTCATGGTGATCGCTCAGCCGAACATCCCGGTCAAGCCGATGACCCTTTACGTGAACAAAGCCGCGATCAGCAGTGACCTGCACGGCAACGCCACTTGGGGCGCGTCGCAGGCCGGCATCGCCAAGGCGGTGCTCGAAGCGCTGCTCGACGGCACCTTGCCGCCGGAAGCCGAAGACGAGTGGGCCATCGTCACCGCCAACTGGGTCAACCCGGCCTGCGATGACCTCGATGCGGTGTACCTGAACAACTACAACGCCTGCCGCACGGCGATCCGTGCCGCGCTGACCGGCAAACCGGAAACCGCGCAACTGGCCGATGTGGTCAATCACATCAGCAACCCTTTCTACACGCCAAAAGCCTGAGGTCCGAATCATGCAATACATTCGTTTGGGCAACTCCGGCCTTGAAGTCTCCCGCCTGTGCCTGGGCACCATGAACATGGGCACCCCGGACTGGAAACCGTGGATCTTCGATGAGAAGAAAAGCGAGCCGATCGTCGCGCACGCGCTGGACAACGGGGTGAACTTCATCGACCTCGCGGACTTCTATTCCGCCGGTGTCGGCGAGGAAGTGGTGGGGCGCATCGTCAAGCGCCTGGCCCGTCGCGAAGACCTGGTGATCACCACCAAAGTCGGCTACGGCACCCGCTCCGGCATCAACGCCAGCGGCCATTCGCGCAAGCACATCATGGACAGCATCGATGCGTCGCTTAAGCGTCTGAACATGGATTATGTCGACGTGTTCATGCTGCATTACTTCGACGTGAACACCCCGGTGGAAGAAACCATGAGCGCGATGAACGACATCGTGCGTTCCGGCAAGGCGCGTTACATCGGCGTGTCGACCATGCTCACCGGGCAGTTGGCGAAAATCCTCATGGCCTGTGAGCGCAACGGTTGGGTCAAACCGATCAACATGCAGCTGCAACTGAACTGCGCCTACCGCGAAGAAGAACGCGAGATGATTCCGTTCTGCCGCGACCAGGGTTTGGGCGTCTCGGTATTCAGCCCGCTGGCCCGTGGCTTGCTGACCGGCGACGCTCAGTCGACCCGCAACCAGACCGACTTCTTCACTCAGCAGATGTACAGCGACGAAGCCTCGTTCGAAATCGCCCATTCGGTACAACGCGTGGCCCGTGCCCGTGGTGTGTCCAACGCACAGATAGCTCAGGCCTGGGTCGCCAACCATCCCGGTGTGGATTGCATGCTGGTCGGCGCTGACACCACCGAGCAGTTCGACAGCGCCCTGGCCGCGCTGGAAACCAGACTCGATGCCGAAGAGCTGCACGAACTGGAACGCAATTACACCCCGTGCGACGTGATCAACGATTACACCGCCGGTAAACGTATCTTGCGTTCGGCCCGTCCGGGTCTTGAACGCTTCAATCTGACCGAGGCTGTGGCATGAGCTCGTTGATCCGTCACGGCAATTTCATCGACGGCCAATGGTCCAGCGGTGGTGCCACTTACCCGGTGCTGAACCCGGCCAATGGCGAGTTGATCACCGACGTACAAAAGGCCGGCGCTGAAGAAACCAACCGCGCCATCGACGCCGCCAACCGTGCGTTGCCGGCCTGGCGCAAGTTGACCGCCAAGGAACGCAGCCAGAAGCTCAAGCGCTGGAGCGAGCTGATGCTGGGTAACCAGAAGGATTTGGCGACGCTGCTCAGCCGCGAACAGGGCAAGCCCCTGGCCGAAGCCATGGGCGAAGTGGTCTACGCCGCAAGCTTTCTGGAGTGGTTTGCCGAAGAAGCCAAGCGCGCTTACGGCGACGTGATCCCGAGCCACAAGGCTGACGCGCGGATCATCGTGGTCAAGGAAGCCATCGGCGTGGTCGCTGCGATCACCCCGTGGAACTTCCCGCTGGCAATGGTCACTCGCAAGGTCGGCCCGGCGCTGGCGGCCGGTTGCACGATGATTCTAAAACCCTCGGAAGAGACGCCGTTGTCCGCGTTCGCCTTGGCGGTGCTGGCCGAGCAGGCGGGCATTCCGGCCGGTGTGTTCAACATCGTTTCCGGTGATGCCGTGGCGATTGGCGGGGCGCTGCAAGCCTCGGGCATCGTGCGCAAACTGTCATTCACCGGCTCCACCCGTACCGGCAAGTTGCTGATGCGTCAGGCGGCGGACACCCTGAAAAAAGTCTCGCTGGAACTGGGCGGCAATGCGCCGTTCATTGTCTTCGACGACGCCGATCTGGACGCAGCCGTCAAAGGCGCGATGGCCTCGAAATTCCGCAACACCGGGCAAACCTGTGTCTGCGTGAATCGCTTCTTTATTCAGGACGGCGTCTACGAAGCCTTCACCGGCAAACTCGCTGAAGCGGTGGCGGCGATGCGCGTCGGCAGTGCGCTGGACGGCGAAACCGAGCAAGGTCCGCTGATCAACGCAGCGGCGCTGGCCAAGGTTGAACTGCACGTCGGCGATGCACTGGAGAAGGGCGCCAAACTGTTGTGCGGCGGCCGTCGCCACGCACTCGGCGGGACGTTTTACCAGCCGACCATCCTCGCCGAAGCCAACAGCGAAATGCTGATTGCCCAGGACGAAACCTTTGGCCCGGTGGCCGCGTGCTTCCGCTTCAAGGACGAAGCCGAAGTGCTGCAAAAAGCCAACGACACGCCGTACGGTTTGTCGGCCTACTTCTACAGCCGCGACATTGGCCGCGTGTGGCGCATGGCCGAAGGCCTGGAAGCCGGCATGGTCGGGATCAACGAAGGGATCATTTCCACGGAAGTGGCGCCATTCGGCGGCATCAAGGAATCGGGCCTTGGTCGCGAGGGATCGAAGTACGGTCTGGAAGACTACCTGGAAATCAAATACCTGCTGATGGGCGGCCTCTAAGAGCGTCACTCCACCCTGTGGGAGCGGGCTTGCTCGCGAAGGCAGTGTGTCAGACACATTAATGTCAACTGACACACCGCATTCGCGAGCAAGCCCGCTCCCACAATGGGAATGTGCCTGGCTTAGGGATTGCTGACCACCCCTAGCCACTCCGTAAACAACCGCACTTTCGACAAACCCTGCTTGTCATTCGCCACATCCAGCCAATAGCCATACGGCCCGATCACTTCCACCGGGGTGATCGGCAACAAACTGCCATTCGCCAATTCCTTTTCGATCATCTGCCGGTCAATCACGGCTAATCCACCACCCGCCAGAGCAGTGTGGATCACCTGATCCAGCGTGCTGAATTCCAGCCCTTGCCCCGCATCGACATCGTCCCGGCCCATTGCCGCCAGCCAGTTCTCCCAGACCTTCAACCGTTTGCCGTCATGCAGGATGTGCAGCAACGGAAACCGCCGCAAGTCCGGCGGTTGGCCGTTGACGAACAACTCCGGGCTGGCCACCGCCATGTGCCGTTCCATCACCAGTAACTGGCTGCTGCAGTGGCTGGCCGCTTCGAGGCCGAAGCGGATGTGGCAGTCGATTTCTGCAAGGTTGTCGTGGCCGCTTTGGTTGGTCACGCTGAGGCTGATGTCCGGGTAGCGTTGGCAAAAGGCGCGCAGGTGCGCCGACAACCAGCGCGTGGCCCAGGTCGGCGGCGCGACGATGCGCAAGCGTTGGCGCAGGTTGGGTACGCGCACGGCTTGCAGGGCGCGTTCGACGTGATCGAAGGCGTCGCTCAGTTGAGGGGAGAGGGCGAGGCCGGTTTCGGTCAGGGACAGGCCTTGTGGGGTGCGGATGAACAGCGCCACGCCGAGGTAGTCTTCGAGCTGCTTGATCTGACGACTCACCGCGCCCTGGGTGACGTTCAACCCCAAGGCTGCCTGGCTGAAACTACGATGCCGCGCGACCTCTTCGAAGACGCGCAGCATGTTGAGCGAGGGGAGTTGACGCATGGAAGGGGGGCTCCGCACTGGCCTCGGGTGATGTGTCGGGCCGGTTTGTTGTTTTTGGATGGTTTTGTGGTGCCTATCTGACTATTAGCAAGGGGCTGATGCAAGTGGTGTTTGGGCTGACGCTTTCGCTGGCAAGCCAGCTCCTACAGGATCGGGGGATGTTCGGTATTGTGTGATCACCCGAAGTCTGTAGGAGCCCGGCTTGCCGGCGATGGCGATTTCAAGGACGCCGAAAATCCCGGATCAGAAGTAATACCCGATGTTCATGTACAGCTGATTCTCCCAATGATCCGTCCCGCCAGCACCCAGGCTCTGGGTGTAGCTGCTGCCACCGATGTACGGGTCATTCTTGCCATACAGCCACTCGGTCGCGATCCACAGTTTGCTGAAGGAAAACGAGGTGCCGAGAATCATCCGCTGCGAGGTCTTGAACTCATCGGCGGATTTATCGAAGGCACTGTAGTTGGCGTACAGCTTCACGCCGCTGACCAGGTCGAACAGGTATTTGCCGCTGACGTCGTAGCTCAGGTCCGCCACGTACAAATTGCCGCGACTGGCGACGTTGTAAGTGCCGTCGTAACCGCCCAGCGTCACCAGTTCATCGGTACCGGCGTTGCGCGGCGACATCTGTTGCCGCGCCGCTTGCAGTTGCACGCCCCACGGACCGTTCTTGCCCAGGTAGTGCACGGCCACGGCGTTGCGTCGGCCGTCGTTGTCGGTGTCCTTGTTTTTCAGGGTCGAGGTCAGGCCAGAGATCCCGACTTCGGATTTCCACGGCCCCAGGTCCAGCGCCTTGGCCACCCGAAGTACGATGGTGTTGCGTTCCTGGTTGTCGCTGCCATCGCTGACGTAGCTGTCCGCCCCGGACACCACGCTGGAATACGTCACGCCTTTGCTGGTGCCTTTGCCTTGCCACGCCGGGCGCAGGTAGTAGCCGGCCTGGACGTTCCAGTCGCCGCTTTGCTGGATGTACTTGGCGCCGATCTGTTGCACGTCTTCCAGGCCGATGACGTTGCCGAGGGTTTCGTAGAAGGTGCTGCCGAAGTACGGCTGCAAACCGAACGGCACGGTGTTCAAACCTACCTGCACTTGCTGGTCCGGGTTGAACTTGTAGCCGGCCCACGCGTACTTGGCGAACTGGATGTCGCCGTAGTCCTTGGTGTACTGGTAAGGGTAGGAGCGTCCGTAGAAACGGTACTGCGCCTCACCAATCCAGGTGTCGGAGTTGTACTTGGCGCTGAGGAACACGGTGTCCAGGCCGAATTTCTGAATGTCGCGGTCCGGGTCATAGTCCCAACGGGCTCGCACGGCGCCGCCGAGGTCGAGGTTGTCGGTCACTTGAACCGCCATGGCCGGGGCTGCGAGGGCGCCGAGCACTGGAATCAAAGCAATGGAACGGATAGCACGAGGGGTGATTGCGCGCACTGTGATACTCCCGATTTTCTGATTATTGTTGGCAACAGCAACCCATGCCGCAGCGAACGCTGCGACCTGGGGAAAGGGTTATGGGCTTAGTTGGCTTGAGGCCGGATCAGCCTCAACGCGGGCTCCGCGACAGGCACCACCGGTATCGCCGAAGCGCCGGGGGCCGCCGCCAGCAAGGTCTGGGTGTAGGTGTTTTGCGGGCGCAGCAACACCTGTTCCGCCGTGCCGTATTCCACCACTTCGCCCTGGCGCATCACCGCGATGTAGTCACTGATCTGCGCCGCCACGCGCAGGTCGTGGGTGATGAACAAAATGCTCAGGTTCAGTCGCTGTTGCAGCTCGGCGAGCAACTCCAGCACCTGTTTCTGTACCGAGACATCGAGCGCCGAGACGCTTTCATCGGCGATCAACACTTCCGGGCGCATCGCCAGTGCCCTGGCAATGCCGATGCGTTGACGCTGACCTCCGGAAAACTGCCGGGGCTTGCGCTTGAGCGCGTCACGTTTGAGCCCGACCTGCTCCAGCAAGTCGCCGGCCTCGGTCCACGCATCCTTGGCCGACAGCCCACGCAGTTGCGCGGCGCGGGCAATGATGTCGCCGACTCGGTGACGCGGATTGAGTGAGCCGTAAGGGTCCTGGAAAATCATCTGGATGCGCCGCCGATTGGCCGCCAGTGCCGAGCCGCGCAAGGCGAGGAAATCCGTGTCGCCGACCCACACGTGGCCGCTGTCGCTGTCCACCAGGCGAATCGCCGCTTTGACCAACGTGCTCTTGCCCGAACCGGACTCGCCGACGATGGCCAGGGTCTTGCCCCGTGGCAGTTGCAGGGAGACATCCCTGAGCGCCGCCACCGAGCGGCCGCCGACGTTGTAGGTTTTGTTCAGGTGCTCGATGCGCAGCGCCAGTTCACCGTCGGCGCTGGGCACGTGCAGTTCCGGGTGAAGGGCCGGCACGGCGGCGATCAGTTTGCGGGTGTAAGGATGCGCCGGAGCGTTGAGCACCTGATCGCGCTCACCGATTTCCACCAGGCGGCCACCTTCCATCACTGCGATGCGGTCGGCGATTTCCGCGACCACGCCGAAATCGTGGGTGATGAACAGGATGCCGTGCTGGCCCCGCCCGCGCAGTTCACGCACCAGTTTCAGGACTTGCGCCTGGGTGGTGACGTCGAGGGCTGTGGTCGGTTCGTCGGCGATCAACAGGTCGGGGTTCATGGCCAGGGCCATGGCAATCACCACCCGCTGGCATTGGCCGCCGGAGAGTTGATGGGGAAAGCTGTTGGCGATCCGTGGCGGGTCCGGCAAGTGGGTGGAGTCGAGCAGCGCGAGCATACGTTCGCGGCGCTCGGCGGCGGGCATCTGCGGGGCGTGGATGTCGAAGATCTCCTCGACTTGCTGGCCGATACGGATCGCCGGATTCAACGCGGCCATGGGCTCCTGGAAGATCATCGCGATGCGATTACCGCGCAACTGACGCAGGGCGTTTTCTTCCATGCGGCAGATGTCATCGCCGAGAAAATCGATCACGCCTTCGCTGTGGCGCAGGCCTTTGGCGTAGTCGCCCATGATCGCCGCAGAAAGCACCGATTTACCGGAGCCGGACTCGCCGATCACACAGAGGATTTCGCCCTTGCGCACATCCAGGCTGATGCCTTGCACGGCGTGGCTGCGGTCGGCGCCGGCCGGCAATTCAATGGAGAGATTCTCCACCTTCAAGACTTGTTGTTGATTCATGCTCAGCTCCTTGCGCCTTTCTGGGCGTGTTCGTCCAGACCGTCCGCCAACAGGCTCAGGCCCAGCATCAGGGTGGAGATGGCAATGCACGGGAAAATCACCAGGTGCGGGAACGCGATGGCCATGCTGCGGCCTTCGTTGATCATGCCGCCCCAGTCCGGGGTCGGTGGTGGCAGGCCGAGGCCGAGGAAACCGAGGGCGCCGATCATGATCGCGGTGTAGCCGATACGCAGGCAGAAATCGACGATCAGCGGGCCGCCGCAGTTGGGCAGGATTTCCACCAGCATGATGCGCAACGAACCTTCACCCTGGGTGATCGCGCTGAGCACGTAATCCCGGGAGCGGATGTCGATGGTCAGGGCGCGCATGATGCGGAAGATCGCCGGGGCGCTGGTGAAGGTCACCGCAATCAGAATGTTCAGCGCCGAAGCGCCGAGGGCGATGATGATCACGATGTACAGCACCAGCACCGGGAACGACAACACGGTGTCGGCGACGTACGACAGAAAGGCATCGACCTTGCCGTTGAAGTAACCGGCGCACAGGCCCATGGCAATGCCCACGGCAAACGCGGTCAGCGTTGCCAGGATCGACCAGAACAACACGGTGCGCGTGCCCCAGACCAGCCGTGAAAGAATGTCCCGGCCAATCATGTCGGTGCCCAGCAGAAAGCTCTGGCCATTGCCGTCGGCGCTCATCGGCGTGAGCAACGGGCTGAAACTTTCCAGCGGGTCATGGGGGGCCAGCCAGGGTGCAAACGTGGCGGTCAGCACCCAGCCGCCCACCAGCAGCAAACCGAGCAAGGCCAAGGGATGTTTGAACGATTGCAGGAAGCTCATTGGCCACCTCCGCCAAGACTGCGCAAGGTGATGCGCGGGTTGAGCCAGGTGTAGGCCAGGTCGGAAAAGATTTTCGTCGCGCCGACCACTGCGCCGCTGATCATCGCGCAGGCTTCGATCAGGTAAACGTCGTGGTTCAGCGAAGCGGTGTACAGCAACGAGCCGAAGCCTTTGTAGGCGAAGAACACTTCGACCACGATCACGTTCGACAGTAACCACGGGATGTACAGCATGATCACCGTGATCGGGGCGATGAGGACGTTGCGCAAGGCATGGCGCAGCACAATGCGCGAGGTCGATGCGCCTTTGAGGCGAGCGGTGCGGATGTACGGCGCCTGCATGACTTCAACCATCGATGCGCGGGTGATGCGGGCCAGGTAGCCGATGCCGAACAGGCACAACACCATCAGCGGCAAGGCCAGCTCGGCGGCGTTGAAGCCATCACTCATGCTGCTCACGCCTGGCAGCCAGTTGAGCCAGAACACAAAGATTGCCGAGACGAACACGGCACTGGCGAAGTCCGGAATCGAGGTGGTGACGATCGACAGGAACGACACCAGGCGGTCTATCGCCGAACCCTGGCGAATGCCGGCCAGAATGCCCAGGGTCAGGGCCACCGGTACCATCACCAACAGGGCCAGCCCGGCGAGGATCAATGTTTGCCCGAGGTTGGGCAGCAGCAGGTTGATCACCGGTTCGCGAAAGTGCACCGAGGTGCCCCAGTCGCCGCTGACGAAATCCTTCAGCCACACCAGGTAACGCCACAGGAACGGTTGGTTGTAGCCATGTTCCACCAGCCATGCGGCGCGCTGGTCGGCGGCGGAGTAGGGGCCGAGGACGTTGATGGCGACGTCTTCGATGTTCAGTTCAAGGGCGACAAACACGATCAGCGACACCGACAACAGGGTCGCGACCAGCGCCATCAATTTGCGTAACAGAAATTCAGCCATGCTTGCAGGCTCCGGCTAATCAAGGGATGCCGGCCCGCCGCACCGGTCGGTGGGCGGGCACGTTTGGGGCTGCGCGTCAGGCGCTCAGCCAGACTTCATCCATTGGGTAGAAGTCCGAAGGGTGAACCTGGAAACCCTGGACCTTCTTGCTGGTGGCGGTGAACTTGTCACCCCAGAACGGCTGCACCATCACCGCGGCGTCCTGCAGGATGCGCTCGACATCCTGCATCGCCAGGGCCCGTTGTTTCGGATCGATGATGCCCATGGCCTTGTCCAGTGCGGCGTCGAAGGCCGGGTCGCTGTAGTGGCTTTCGTTCCAGGCCGCACCGCTGCGGTAGGCCAGTTCCAGCGACATCACGCCCAGCGGGCGGTGTGCCCAATAGGTCAGGCTGAACGCCGCCTTGTCCCAGATCGGCCAGTATTGGGTGGCCGGAATGACTTTCAGGTTGATGCGGATGCCGGCCTCCAGGCAGTTCTGCTGCAGGATCTGCGCGCAGTCCTGTTCGTAGCGGCCCTGGGTGTTGCCGACAATCAGGTCGATGTCGATGCCATTCGGGTAACCGGCGTCGGCCAGCAGTTTTTTCGCCCCGGCGATATCCCGCTCACGCTTGGGCAGCGGCGCATATTCCGGATGGGAAGGCGCGACGTGGTGGTCTTCGCCCAGCGTGCCCATGCCGCGATAGGCGATTTTCAGCATCTGCGCATTGTCGGCGCAGAGCACCACGGCTTTGCGGATACGCACATCGGTGAACGGCTTCTGGTCGCAGGCCATGCGCATGACCACGGTCTGCGCGGACTTGCAACTGAGCAACTGCGCGCCCGGCAAGCGCTTGGCCAGGTCCAGTTCGGCCACGGTCACGCGGTAAAGCACGTCCACTTGCCCGGCTTGCAGCGCCGCGAGATGGGTGGAAATGTCGGTGCCCATGTCGACGTAGCGCAATTCGTCGAGATTGGCCGGTTTGCGCCAGTAATCTGCGCGTTTGGCGAAGGTGGCTTGCTTGTTCACCGCAAACGACACCAGCTTGAACGGCCCGGTGCCAATCGGGTTTTTCGCCCAGTCATCACCGTTTTTGAAGCTGCGGTGAACCAGGGTGCAGGTGAAGGCGCTGAGCATTTCCGGGATGGCCAGAATCGGCCGCTTGAGCACCAGGCGGAACTGGTACGGGCTGACTTTTTCGAAAGCAGCGATGTCCTGGAACGCGGTGCGGTTGACCGACTTGGAGTCGGCGGCGATCCAGCGATGGATGTTGTGTTCGACATCGTCGCTGGTGAACTCGTCGCCGTTGCTCCACTTGACGCCCTGGCGCAGGTTGAAGGTCCAGGTCTTGAGGTCTTCGGACGGGCTCCAGCTCTCGGCCAGGTAGGGGTGGGTGATGTTGTCGGCGTCCACCCAGGTCAAGAATTCCAGGGAGTTGCGCAGCAGGTTCGAGGCTTCGATCCAGGTGATCAGCATCGGGTCCTGAATTTCCTGGATGGCGCAGGCAAAACGCAACGTACCGCCCTGGCGTGGCGGGATGGCCTCGGCGGCGTGGGCGGAATTACCGAGCAGGGCGGAACCGAGGAAGGTGCTGGCGCTGGCGACGGTGATGCCGAGGAGGGCGGCGGTGCGCAAGAATTGCCGGCGGTTGATCTCGCCACTTTTGACTTGGGTGCACAGGTCGTTGACTGCTGGATGCGGCAGGGCGCCGTCCAGAGTTGTTAGCTCGTCGAGATGGGGCATGGGGCAGCTCTCATGTTGTTTTTATTTGAGATGGCCGCAGTTTTGTCATCGGCGCAAAGATCGACAAACGATAAATTCAACGCGCAAACGTTCGATAAATGCATGTTACTGGCGCAGGGCTATGTCAGAGCTTGAAATAGACAGGCTGGACTCAACCCCTGTAGGAGTGAGCCTGCTCGCGATTGCGGTGTGCCAGTCGACATTTATGTGTCAGATAGTCCGCTATCGCGAGCAGGCTCACTCCTACAGAAAAGCGGTTCGCGGAGCTGCTGGATTGTCCTACACAACACAAAAATGCATGTTACTGGGGAAATTTCCTACAAGGCGTGGGATGCTTAATACCTCGTCAGCCTTCCACGAGTGCCTTTCATGAAACGCAAAATGCCTGGTCTGAATGCCCTCAAAGCCTTCGAAGTGGCCGGCAGCACCGGCAGCTTCACCCGGGCCGCCGAGTTGCTCAATGTCACCCAGAGCGCCGTCAGCCGGCAGGTGCGCCAACTCGAAGAGCAATTGGGCGAAAACCTGCTGGAGCGGCGCCATCATCACCTCGACCTGACCAGCGCCGGGCGAGTGCTGTTACGGGCGCTACATCAATCCTTCGACAAGATCGAGCTGACGGTGCGCAGCATCCAGCAGAAAACCCATTCCAATCGCCTGCACATCAACGCGCCGCCGACCTTCACCAACCGCTGGCTGATGCCGCGTCTGGGGCGGCTGCGGGAGAAGCATCCGGAACTGGAGTTGAGCATTACCACACGCTTGCAGGACAGCCTCGCGGAAACCAGTACGCTGGATTGCGCGATTCGTTTCGGCGACGGTGAGTGGGATGGGCTGGACAGTTCGCTGCTGATCCAGGAGCGGCATATCGCGGTGTGCGCGCCGACCTTGTATGCGCGGGAGTGGAGCGAGCAGGGCATTGACCTTAATCGCCTGACCTTGCTGCACGTGCTGGCCCGGGAAGACCAGCGTTACCTGACTTGGAAACACTGGCTGGACGCCGCGCGCATCACCGGCGTCGATACCCAGGGCGGCTACGAGTTTGACCTGCTGGACCTGGCCATCCGCGCGGCCGTCGACGGTTTGGGCATCACCATCGCCGACTGGCACATGGTCGCTTCGGAACTGGCCAGTGGGCAGTTGACCCAAGTGCTGAACGTGCACGTGGAAGGGCATCAATCCTACTGGCTGGTGACCCGGCCGGAACAGACGCAGATGCCGCAATTGCAGCTGTTCAGCGAGTGGTTGCAGGAAGAAATCTGGCTGGCGCAAAGGAAACTCGAGCCCTCGACCGCCGCCACCTGAACACTACAACCCCCTGTAGGAGCGAGGCTTGCCCGCGAAGGCGGAGTGTCAGTCAACATTGATG
>NZ_JAGYFZ010000107.1:0-19546 GCF_019946675.1 Pseudomonas sp. BF-B-15 | reverse complement strand
TGCTTTTGATTTCCACCACTCATCAGGCCGAGCGTTAGCTCGCCTTCCGCTTTTGATCTGAGCGCCCCCTCGAGAGGCCGAGCGCAGGTTCTGCGCAGTGGGCAACCCGGCATGGATGCCGGGTTAGCCGCCCCCGGCCATGGATGGCCGATGGCGGCGGGCCCACGGAGCAGGACCGGAGCGAGGGCATGCCGAGCCTAGGCGAGGCACCGAACGAAAGGGGCAAGAGCCCTTTGGTTACTTTGGGGCTTTTCCAAAGTGACTCGCCGTAAGGGCGAAACCAATAGCAGCCGTTACCGAAGAACCGGATATACACAATCGATCACTTTCAAGCCTAGGCGAATTCACCTTGCTGTATTCGTTGCGGCATCGTGAAATTCAGACAGCAACCGCGAACATCAGATCGTCCCGTTTGCGATCGAGGACTTGCCTGTAGGAGGCGGTGATGCTCAAGTGCGTGAAACTCAATAACCTCGCGTGAGAAAAGTCAGCATGGAGCTCAAGACCAACGCAGCACTGATCATCATCGATCAACAAAAAGGCATTTTGGAGCCAAGGCTTGGCCGGCGAAATAATCCTCAGGCCGAGGCGCGGATCCTGGATTTGCTGGGACTATGGCGGCGAACCGGGCGGCCGGTGATCCACGTACAGCACCTGTCCCGTTCACCGGACTCAGTGTTCTGGCCGCAGCAATCGGGCGTGGAGTTTCAGGAGCGGTTCCAGCCATTGGCCGGCGAGCAACTGATTCAGAAACAGGTGCCGGATGCGTTTTGTACGACGGCGCTGGAGGCAAGTTTGCGCGAGGCGGGGATCAATCAGTTGGTCATCGTGGGCGTCGCGACCCACAACTCGGTGGAGTCCACGGCGCGAACGGCCGGTAACCTGGGGTTTGATACGTGGGTGGCGGAGGATGCGTGCTTCACGTTCGACAAAGCGGATTACTTCGGCAATGCGCATTCAGCTGAAGAGGTACATGCGATGTCGCTGGGCAATCTGCACGGCGAATACGCCACGGTCGTCAGCAGTGCGCTGATCCTGATGACCGACTGAATGACTGTAGGAGCGAGGCTTGCCCGCGAAGAAGATGACGCGGTTTGCCTGAATAATCGCGGTGCCTTTTTCGCGGGCAAGCCTCGCTCCTACAGGGGATTGTGTCATTCACGAATCCAGTGTGGGAGCGAGACCGGCTTGCCGGCGAAGCGATTCAACAGGCGATGAAAAACATCGCCCGAAGCATCAAGCGCCGTGGCACTTCTTGAATTTCTTGCCGTTGCCGCACGGGCAAGGGTCGTTGCGGCCGACGTCCTTCAGGGCGTTGCGCACCGGCTCCTGGTGAGCGTGGCCGCAGTTCGGGCCGTGGACATGGCCATGGTCGTGATCATGGTGGTCGTGATGGTCATGATCGTGGTTGCAGTCAGGGCCATGGACGTGGGGTTGCTGGGTCATCGGGTGTGCTCCGGAATTAAATCGGCGGGGATTATCACGCCTTTGCGCGCCAGGTGCACGTAGTGCGCGATGAACACACCGGTTTCCAGCTCACCTTCCAGGCGATAGGGGATAGGTTGCTCGGGTTTTTTCAACAGTTTCACCAGATCCCGCACCTTGGGCCACAGGTTGGTGCGGATCGGCACTTTGAAATATGCGCTGTGCTTGGGACCGACCGTAAACCAGTGTTCGTGCTCGCCTTCGGTCAGCAACATATCGCCCAGGTGAATCCGGTATTCGAGACCGGGTACCGTCAGGTCGCTGTCGCGCGGGTTGTCGACGCGAAAGAACAACAGGAAGCGTTGCTCCATCAGTTTCGCCCGGACCACTTCGACCTTGACTAGATGCACTTCAGGTTCCGGTTCATCGTCGCTGAACCAGGACGCACAGCCGCCGAGTCCGAGAAACAGGAGCAGGGTGAGCGTGTGCAAGACGCGACGTCGGCTGATCATGGTTGTGTTTCTCCCTTGATCCCCAGTCTAGCCCTTCACGAATCACCTCAACTGGCGAAATACCCCGCACAACACTTCTTGAACTTCTGCCCGCTGGCACATGGGCAGGCATCGTTGCGTCCGGCCTTGAGTGGCACAGTGGGGTCGATGAAGTACCAGTGGCCGGCGTTCTGCACGAACGACGAGCGCTCGCGGTGGCTGTGTTCGCCGCTGCCATCGTGCCAACGCGCGGTAAAGGTCACGAACGCGTGTTCCGGTTGACCGCCGAACACCTCGGAACTTTCCACTTCCAGGCCGAGCCAGGTGCTTTGCGCGCTCCAGTCGCTGATGGACTGACGATCAAGGCCGGACTGCTGCGCGGGCAGGGTGGTCGCTACCAGGTAATCGATCAGGCCCAACACGTAAGCGCTGTAGCGCGAACGCATCAACGCTTCGGCACAAGGCGCCGGATGCCCGGCATGGTAATGACCGCAGCAGGCGTCCAGCAGGGTGCCGCTGCCGCAAGGGCAAATGGATGTACTCATTGCGTTACCACCAGTATTTCCCGAAGTTTTCCGGATTGGCCCAGAACCGTGAGTTGAGCCAGTCGGGGACTTGTTTGTAGTCAAGCAGATCGTAGGTGAACAAGGTCAGTACTTGTTCGTCGCGCTGGAAGCGTTCGCTGGCTTGCAGGGCCAAGGAAAAAAAATCCGTCTCCTGCCAGCCACTGGCCGGCAAATCCGCCAGCACCGCAATGCGACTGGCATTGAGGTTGCGGATGCCGCCGAGCAAATTCAGGCCATCGCGTTTGGGCAAGTGTTCGAGGCAATCGACCACCAGCGCCAGATCAAATCGGCGCGCCGCCAGTTCGGCCGGCAACGGTCCGGGTGCCGCGTGGGCGACGCAGGTGTCCGGGTGCGCCAGCTTGAATGCTTCCAGCGCGGGGAATTCGCTCGCGCCGATCAGCAACAGGCGGAGCGGGGCATAACGATCCAGCAAAGCGGCCAGCGCCTGCTGGGGCGTGCGCGAAGAAATACCTGAAATCATCGAAGTTCCTCAATCAGAGCGCCAAGACTAGCCTGCCCGAAGGTCCAGATATAGAGCGTCGTCGCGCTAAAAGTATCGATCAGCCGTGAACACTGGATAAAACTGCAATGGCCTATTGCTGGCGGAGATTAAAGCTCGGGTCTTTACTACCTGAATCGGTTCTAAGCCGATCCCTCAGGAGAAAACTAGATGAGCATAGTTCGGACAGCATTACCCTTGGTTCTGCTAACCAGTGTGTTGACTGGTTGCGCAGGTTTGCAGAAAACCGACTGGCCGACCTGTGCGGCAGTCGGCGGTGTAATCGGTGCGGGTCTCGGCGCGACCGAGAGCTCGGCATGGGCAGGGTACGGCGCTCTGCTGGTTGGCGGTACGGCCGCTGCCTATTGCTGGGTTCACGGTGATGGCGACGAAGACGGCGATGGCGTGCCGGACAGCCGCGACAAGTGCCCGGGCACGCCTAGAGGCGTGAAGGTCGATGCCGACGGTTGCCCACCACCAGTCCCTGCGCCAGTGGTTGAAGAGGCGGTTGTGGTCAAGGAAGAAACCATCGTCATCCGCGATGTTCACTTCCAGTTCGACAAAGCCACACTCACCCCTTCTGACAAACAGGTGCTCGATAAGATCGCCACTCGTTTGAAAGCCGAAGCCCCTACTGCTCAGTTGACCGTTACTGGCCATACCGACAGCGTGGGCAGTGATAGCTACAACCAGAAACTGTCGGATAAACGCGCTCACTCGGTGGTTGAATACCTCATCCAGGAAGGCGTGCCGCGCAGCAACTTCGTGTCTGTTTCCGGTGCCGGTGAAAGTCAGCCGGTGGCCGATAACAAAACCGCCGACGGCCGTGCACAGAACCGTCGCACCGAAATCAAAATCCAACGCTAGATCCCTCGCATCCGTGGCTTGTGCAGTCACGGATGCGGGTCTTTACTCCTGTGTAACCGGCGTCGGCCGGTAACACAGGAGCTTTCACCATGAGCCTTCTCACACGGACCGTCTGGCCGGTTGTGCTGCTTGGCAGCCTGTTGACCGGTTGCGCTACTCACAGCGATGGCACTGCCCCCCTCAATCAACGTACCTGGCCGATCTGCAGCGTTATCGGTGGCTTGGTCGGTGGTGGCTTGGGCGCTATCGAAAGTGGCGGTTGGGCGGCCGGTGGAGCGGCGCTTGGTATCTTGACCGGTGGCCTGATCTGCTACGCGCAGGATGGCGACGAAGATGGCGATGGTGTCTTCGATCGACGCGATCGCTGCCCGGATACGCCGGCCAATACTCCGGTCGAGCATCATGGTTGTCCGCTGCCGCAATACCCGGCCAGTGTGAATCCCGCTGAACCTGCACAATCTGAAGTCATCACCCTGAGCGATGCGGGCGATGTGTTGTTTGCGTTCAACAAATCCGACCTGACACCCTCGGCGCAAAGTCAGCTGGACTCGTTCATACCCAAACTGCAAAGCGCCGATGTGGTCAGCATCAAAGTGATCGGCCACACCGACAGCGTGGGTGACGACGCCTATAACCAGGCACTCTCGGAGCGACGCGCCAGCAGCGTGGCGGCTTACTTGCTGGGCATGGGCCTGGCGCCGGACAAACTCACCAGCGAAGGCCGGGGCGAAAGCGCACCGGTGGCCGATAACGAAACAGAGGAAGGTCGCGCGAAAAACCGTCGCGTGGAATTGCACATCAATCGCTGAGCCCCGTGATAGAGCCGTCGGCCAATGATTGCAGTGGCGCCGACGGCCATTCGGCGGCCTTCATGAAGAATTTTCCGTTGCCCTCTGGCTTATCCCGCGTGGAAGCCGTTACTGTGCGTGCAAAGAATAATTCTCAACGGGGGGGCGTATGAAGGTGTTTTGGGGGCTGGGTAAGCTGTTGACCCTGCTGTTCTGGCTGGTGGTGTTGGTCAATCTGCTGATGCCCTTTGTCAATCCGCTGCACCTGTTGGTCAATCTGGCCGGCGGCCTGCTGGCGTTCCTTCATCTTCTTGAGGCGGTGTTCTGTTTCCGCAGTCTCAGAGGCCGCGCCCACCCTTGGCGTGATCGCTTGAAGATTGTCTTTTTCGGTGTTTTCCACCTGCAAACCATTCCGGCTCCTGCCGTACCGAAGGCTTCCCATGCGTAAACTCTGTCTGCTCGCCGCACTCGTCAGCCCATTCGCCTGCGCCCAGGTGGTCAGCGTCGAAACCAACTCGCTGATGCGCTTGCCCAATACCGCCAGCACCTTGCAGCTGGAACGCCTGGAAGTGGCCGATTACGGCACATTGCTGATTCCCTCGAACGTGACCGAAGTCAGCGTCGGCGAATTGCGCCTGGGGCGTGAAGCGCGGATCGCCATCGTGCCCGGCGAAACGGCGCTGGAGTTGAAGGTCAGCCGCGCCCAATTGTCCGAAGGCAGCCAGATTACCGCTCGCGGTGCACCGGGTACTTACCTCAAGGCGGCCCGCTCGGGACGCAATCTGAATGTGCAGATCAAGGCACTGAATGCACCACAGTTGGTGGTTGATGCTCGCGGCGGCGCAGGTGCACCGGGGTTTGTCGGCCTCGACGGCGCCAACGGTCAGGCACCGGGCTGCACCTGGGGCCAGGCCGGTCGCGGGGCCGATGGCAGCGATGGCAGCGACGGTCAGCCGGGTGCGCCGGGTGCGCTGGTCAGGCTGGAAGTGCCGCGTGATTATCCGGCGGAGCAGATCAAGGTTCAGGTTGCCGGCGGCGCGGGTGGTCTGGCCGGTCCTGGCGGTAAGCCGGGGGCGGGTGGCAAGGCCAAGGGCTGCTTTGTCTACAAGGCCGATGGCGGCAAGAGCGGCAAGCCAGGCGTTGACGGCCAGCCGGGGCCTGCGGGTGCGGCGGGTTCGGTGACGGTTCAGCGGTTGTAGTTGATCTCGGAAATCTTCGTTGTCTGATCCATCGTCTTCGCGGGCAAGCCTCGCTCCTACAGGGATCACGCTGTCCATTGTAGGAGCGAGCGGTGCGGCGATCCGACTTGCCCGCGAAGCTTTTAAAACATCGGCCGCGCCGAGGCGATGGCCACCAGCACCAACCCCACAATCAAATTAATCCCCACCAACCGGCGAATCCTCCCCAGTACCGCAGCCCCCGTCGGCCAATCCTGCGCCGTCACCGCCGTGCGCAATTCCGGCAACAGCAACGCCTGAATCCGGATAAACAGCGCGGTCATCACCACGAACAACCCCATCATCACCTGCACATAACGCGGCGCGGCCTCGAAACCGCTGTACTGCAAATGAATCATGCCGACACCGCTGACCGGCAACAGCACCACCGCGATCCAGACCCAGCGGAAAAAACCTTGAAACACTTCTACCCACAGCTTCAACCGGGCCGGGCCTTCCAGCGCCTTCATCGCGGCCGGACGCAAGACCATCCAGGCGAAAAACATGCCGCCGACCCACACCAGGGCGGAAAGGACATGCAGGGTGTAAACGATGCCAAAAGGTGTCATTGGGGTACTCCGTTCTGCGCGGGATTAATTAGCGCGGTATGATAGCCGCCGAACCGAACCACTGAAAATTTATCCAGCGTTTTTTGCGCCCGACAATCCATGATCAGCACTGAACTCAAAACCACGATCCAGGGCGCCTACTCGCGTTTTCTCGAAGCCAAGAGCCTCAAGCCGCGCTACGGCCAACGCCTGATGATCGCTGAAATTGCCAAGGTCCTCGGTGACATCGACACCGACGACGAAGGCCGGCGCAGTGGCGACCCCGCGATTGTCGCGGTGGAAGCCGGCACCGGTACCGGCAAGACCGTGGCCTACAGCCTGGCGGCGATCCCGACTGCGAAAGCCGCCGGCAAACGCCTGGTGATCGCCACGGCCACCGTGGCCCTGCAAGAACAGATCGTCTACAAGGATCTGCCTGACCTGATGCGCAACAGCGGGCTGAATTTCAGCTTTGCCCTGGCCAAGGGCCGGGGGCGCTACATGTGCCTGTCCAAGCTCGACATGTTGCTGCAGGAAGGTCACGCACAAACCGCTACCGCGCAGCTGTTCGAAGAAGAAGGCTTCAAGATCGAGGTCGATGAGGCCAGTCAGAAGCTGTTCACCAGCATGATCGAGAAGCTCGCCGGCAATAAATGGGACGGCGACCGCGACAGTTGGTCCACCGCCCTGGAAGACGCCGATTGGGCGCGCCTGACCACCGATCACAGCCAGTGCACCAACCGCCATTGCCCGAACTTCGGCCAGTGCGCCTTCTACAAGGCCCGCGAAGGCATGGGCAAGGTTGACGTGATCGTCACCAACCACGACATGGTCCTGGCGGACCTGGCCCTTGGCGGCGGCGCCGTTTTGCCCGATCCGCGCGACACCATCTACGTGTTCGACGAAGGTCACCACCTGCCGGACAAGGCCATCGGCCACTTCGCCCATTACACGCGCCTGCGCTCCACCGCCGACTGGCTGGAAACCACCGCGAAGAACCTCACCAAATTGCTCGCCCAGCATCCGCTGCCGGGTGACCTGGGCAAGTTGATCGAACAGGTGCCGGAGCTGGCCCGTGAGATCAAGACCCAGCAGCAATTCATGTTTACCGCCTGCGAACAGGCTGCCGATTTCAAACCCGGCGAAGACGTCGAAGGTCGTGAGCGGCCGCGTCACCGTTTCGTCGGCGGGGTGATTCCCGAGCACATGCGCGAAATGGGCATCGAGCTGAAAAAGGGTTTTGCCCGTCTCACCGACCTGTTTACCCGCCTCACCGAGCTGCTCAAGGAAGGCATGGACGGCGAGGTCAACATCGGCATCGCCAGCAACCAGGCTGAAGAGTGGTATCCGCTGTTCGGCAGCCTGTTGTCGCGCTCTTCGGGCAACTGGGAGTTGTGGGTTGCATTCACCGCCGAAGACCCAGAAGACAACCCGCCCATGGCGCGCTGGCTGACCCTGGCCGAAAGCGGCTCGCTGTTCGACATCGAAGTCAACGCCAGCCCGATCCTCGCGGCGGAAATGCTCCGGCGCAACCTGTGGAACGTGGCTTACGGCGCGCTGGTGACTTCGGCGACCCTGACCGCACTCGGCACCTTCGACCGCTTCCGCATGCGTGCCGGGCTGCCGAAAAAAGCCGTGACCGCCGTGGTCCCGAGCCCGTTCCATCACGCCGATGCCGGCGTGCTGCGGGTGCCGGACCTGAAAGCCGATCCACGTGATGCAGCGGCCCACACCGCGGCGATCATTCGTGACCTGCCGCAACTGGTTGAAGGTTCGCGCGGCACGCTGGTGCTGTTCTCCTCGCGTAAACAGATGCAGGACGTATTCGACGGTCTCGACCGCGACTGGCGCAAACAAGTGTTCATTCAAGGCAACCTGTCGAAACAGGAAACCCTGAACAAGCACAAGGCGCGCGTCGATGGCGGCGATTCCAGCGTGCTGTTCGGCCTGGCGAGTTTCGCCGAAGGTGTCGACTTGCCTGGTGCGTACTGCGAGCACGTGGTGATCGCGAAGATTCCATTCTCGGTGCCCGATGATCCGGTCGAAGCGGCACTGGCCGAGTGGATCGAAGCGCGGGGCGGCAATCCGTTCATGGAAATCTCCGTGCCGGACGCCTCGCTGAAACTGGTCCAGGCCTGCGGTCGTTTGCTGCGAACCGAAGAGGACCGCGGCACCATCACCTTGCTCGACCGGCGCCTGGTCACCCAGCGTTACGGCAAAGCGATCCTCAATGCGTTACCGCCATTCCGTCGAGAAATTTCCTGATACGACGGTGGGCAAATCTGCCCGCCGCGTTGTCTATCTCTCTGCCATCGCTTTTCCACTGGCCATTGTTGGTCGTTAGGGAGATTTTCGTTCTCATGATTCGCCGTTCGTTGCCTGCTGTTTTTGCCTTGTTGTTCACCACGCCTTTGCTCGCCGCTCCCGCAGGCCAGCAGACGCTGTTCAACTTTGTGCGCCCCGCCGACGTGGTCCAGGTGGCGACTCAGGACGCCAGCCTGCCGCAATCCAATGCAGAGCAAACGGCCGAAGGCGAAGTGCTGCGCCGGGTGACGTTCAACCCGGTGGCCCAGCCAACCCTGCGCCTGACCCCGCAAACCGGGGCCTGGGACTGGTCGCAGTCCGGCGTGATGAGCCTGCGTATTCAAAGCGCAATGGACTGGGCCGTGACCCTTTACGTGAAAATCCAGAGCAACGACGGCAAGACGCTGATCAGTCGCGTGGATCTGCCGGCGGGCCCTGCGCAGACGCTGCTGGTGCCGTTGCAGCCGAGCTCGCCGCTGAGCCTGGGCATGAAGGCCGGTCCGCCGATGCCGATGACTGTCGACGGTCAACGCATCCTGTTGGCCAGCAGCGCCGGTGAGCTGGATCGCAGCCAGGTGGTGTCGGTGACGTTGTCGATGGATCAGCCGAAAGTCGCGCAAAGTATCCTGCTTGAGCGTTTCGGTGTGCAGGAAGGCGAGGCCGTCACCCAAGCCGTTTATGGCGGCCTGGTGGACGCTTTCGGTCAGTCGACCCGGACCAAATGGCCGGAGAAGGTCAGCAGCGACGAGCAACTGAAAAGCGCCGCCGCCAAGGAACAGCAACAAACCAAAACCTGGCTGGCCGAGCGCGAGAAGTCGTCGCTGGACAAGTTCGGTGGCTGGATAAAAGGCCCGACGTTCAAGGCCAGCGGTTTTTTCCGCAGCGAGAAACGTGACGGTCGCTGGTATCTGGTGACCCCGGAAGGCCATCCGTTTTATTCGCTCGGGGTCAACACCGTTGCGCCGGACGTCAACCAGACTTACATCGCCGGTCGCGAGTGGATGTTCGAATCGCTGCCTAAACCCGAAGAACCGCTGGCCAGTCACTTTGGCGAAGGCGACAACCGGGGTGGCAATGGCGTCGATCAGGGCCGAGGCTACAACGCCGGGCGCTGGTACGATTTCTATGGCGCGAACCTGCAGCGTCTGTATGGCGCCCCTTGCACACCGGGCAGCGACACCAAGGCCGGTGTCGCCGAAGCGGCCAAGGCCGACGCAGTTGAGGCGACGGTCGAGAAGACCGCTGAACAACCCGTCGTTCCTTCCACGGCCGAAGCCGGTGTTGCCGAAGCCGCCAAGGCCGGCGCAGAGGACGCGACCGTCGCGAAAGCGGTCGAGCAGAAACCCGCCGAACCTTGCACCGCAGTGATTGATGAACAACGCTGGGCCAGCCACACCCTGGATCGCCTGCAAGCCTGGGGCTTCAACACCATCGGCAACTGGAGCGCCCCGGAGCTGGGCAACGCGGACCGCGTGCCCTACACCTTGCCGCTGTCGATCGTCGGCGATTACGCCAGCATCAGCACCGGCACCGACTGGTGGGGCGGCATGCCTGACCCGTTCGACCCGCGTTTCGCCATGGCCACCGAACGCGCCGTGGCCATCGCCGCCCGCGATCATCGCGACGACCCTTGGCTGATCGGTTACTTCGCCGACAACGAACTGGCCTGGGCCGGTCCCGGTGACGACCCGAAAGCCCGCTACGCGCTGGCCTACGGCACCTTGAAAATGACCACTGACGTGCCGGCCAAGCGCGCGTTCCTCAAGCAATTGCGCGACAAGTACCGCAATCAGGCGGGCCTGTCCAAAGCCTGGGGCATCGACTTGCCGGCCTGGGAATTGATGGAAGACCCGGGCTTCGTGCCGCCGCTGCCGAGCGCCGAGTACCCGGAAATCGAAGCCGACTTCAAATACTTCCAGAAGGTCTTCGCTGACACGTACTTCAAAACCATTTCCGACTCGCTCAAGTGGCACGCACCGAATCAGCTGCTGCTGGGCGGCCGTTTCGCCATCAGCACCCCGGAAGCCGTGGAATCCTGTGCACAGTATTGCGATGTGCTGAGCTTCAACATGTACACCCTGCAACCGCAAGACGGTTACGACTTCGCCAAATTGCGCAGCCTGGACAAACCGGTGCTGATCACCGAATTCAACTTCGGCTCGGCCGATCGCGGCCCGTTCTGGGGCGGCGTGACGCAACTGGCGAAGGAAGAAGACCGTGGCCCGGCTTACGCCAACTTCCTGAAACAGGCACTGAGCGAGCCGTCGATTGTCGGCGTGCACTGGTTCCAGTACCTCGATCAACCGGTGACCGGTCGTCTGCTGGACGGTGAAAACGGGCACTTTGGTTTGGTCGGCATTACCGATCTGCCGTTTCAGGGCTTCGTCGACAGCGTACGCAAGAGCAACCTGGCGGCCGTTGATCAGTTGGGCAAAGAGGCCGAGAAGGCCAAGGCTGAAGCGGATAAAGCCAGTCACGATGCCGAAGGCGGGCGAAAAGCTGAAGCCGGCAAGGGCCCGGGGAAGGGCGCCGGGCAGGCGGGTGGGCATTCGGGGAATGGTCATTAAGGCCTGATCTACTGCGTTATCGTTCTTCGCGGGCAAGCCTCGCTCCTACAGGTTCGGTGGTGCTCCTGTAGGAGCGAGGCTTGCCCGCGAAGGCGTCCTCAAAAACACCATGAATTCCAGATCCAATAGATCGGCAATCCGACCGCCCGGCCCAACCCTGTTCCCAAAACCATCAATGGCTGGAACAATGCCGGCCACTTTGTAGAACGTTTGTCCGAGGGAGTAGCGGGTGCAGATTCAGGGTCATTACGAGCTTAAGTTCGAAGCGGTTCGCGAAGCGTTCGCGGCGTTGTTCGACGATCCTCAGGAGCGTGGCGCAGCGTTGTGCATCCAGGTTGGCGGCGAAACCGTTCTCGACCTCTGGTCCGGCACCGCCGACAAGGATGGCCATGAGGCCTGGCACAGCGACACCATCGCCAACCTGTTTTCCTGCACCAAGACCTTCACCGCCGTCACCGCCCTGCAACTGGTCGCCGAAGGCAAGCTGCAACTGGATGCCCCGGTTGCCCGCTATTGGCCCGAATTCGCTGCCGCCGGCAAGGAATCCGTCACCTTGCGTCAACTGCTCTGCCATCAGGCTGGTTTGCCGGCGTTGCGCGAGTTGCTGGCTCCGGAAGCGCTTTACGACTGGCAAACCATGGTCGATGCGCTGGCCGCCGAATCGCCTTGGTGGACGCCGGGCACCGGTCACGGTTATGCCGCGATCACCTATGGCTGGCTGGTCGGCGAGTTACTGCGCCGTGCCGACGGGCGTGGGCCGGGCGAGTCCATTGTGGCCCGCGTGGCCAAACCGTTGGGCCTGGATTTTCACGTCGGCCTGGCGGATGAAGAATTCCATCGCGTGGCGCACATCGCCCGTGGCAAGGGCAACGTCGGGGATGCCGCGGCCCAGCGCCTGCTGCAAGTGACGATGCGCGAACCGACGGCCATGACCACGCGGGCCTTTACTAACCCGCCGTCGGTCCTGACCAGCACCAACAAACCGGAATGGCGGCGCATGCAACAACCGGCGGCCAACGGCCACGGCAATGCCCGCAGCCTGGCCGGGTTCTATGCCGGGCTGCTCGACGGCAGCCTGCTGGAAAGCGAGATGCTCGATGAGCTGACCCGCGAACACAGCCTCGGCGAAGACAAGACTTTACTGACCCGGACCCGTTTCGGCCTGGGTTGCATGCTCGATCAACCGGATGTCCCGAACGCCACCTACGGCCTCGGCCCACGTGCGTTCGGTCACCCGGGCGCTGGCGGCTCCATCGGTTTTGCTGACCCTGAATACGATGTCGCCTTCGGTTTTGTGACAAATACACTGGGGCCTTACGTCTTGATGGATCCGCGCGCGCAAAAGCTCGCGCGGGTACTGGCCACTTGTCTGTAAAACGCGCTGAAGGGTTCCAGGGCCGGAACCCGAAGGCCTTTATGTTTTCCAACCGTCTGTTTATCCGGGTCATGCCGGCCTGAATTTTTATGACTTCTTTTTTGTGGATTTCCAATGTCACTCAATAAAACCACCCTCGCTTTGGCCCTGTGTGTCGCTGTTACCGGTTGTGCGCAGACACCAAAAAATGATTCGGATGGCAGCAGCTGGTGGCCGTTCGGTTCCTCCGACAAAGTCGCGGCGAAAGAGCCGGCTCCCGCGCCGGCACCTGTGAAGCCTGCCGAGGTGGCCCCGGTTGCCAAGGTTGAAGCCGACGCCGGTGGCAAATGGTGGTGGCCGTTCGGCGGCAAAGAGCAGAGCACGGCCAAAGTCGTGCCGATGCCTGACCCTAAAGTCACTCAGGCCTGGCTCGACGATTACGAACCGCGCCTGCGCACCGCGATCAAGGACAGCAACCTGCAACTCGAGCGCCGTGAAAACGTGCTGGTGGTCACTGCGCCAGTAGAAGGTTCGTTCAACCCCGACCGTCCGGCCATGTTGCTGCCGGTGACTCTCGGCCCGTTCACTCGCGTGGCGAAAATCCTTGAAGTCGATCCCAAGACCGCCGTGCTGGTATTGGGTCACAGCGACACCTCGGGCGCCGCACCGGCCAACGTGAAACTGAGCCAGGAACGCGCACAAGCCGTGGCGGCGATTTTCCGCCTCAGCGGTCTGCAGCGTGATCGCCTGATGCTGCGCGGCATGGGTGGCGAAGCCCCGCGTGCGGCCAACGACAGCGTTGAAGGCCGTGCCTTGAACCGTCGCGTCGAACTGCTGGTGACTCCGCAAAACACTATGGTTGCGCTGTTGAGCAAGTACAACATGCCAGCCCCGGCACCGGTGAAACTGGTCGCTGCCCAGGACGTCAAGCCAGTGGCCAAGCCGGTCACCCCGGCACCAGCCGCGAAGAAAGCCGCTGTACCTGCCACGAAAAAAGCGCCGGCCAAGAAAGCCGCCGCCAAGAAGACTCCGGCTAAAACCGCGACGCCGGCCAAAAAGACCACGCCGGCCAAAGCCGCGGCAGCTGACAAAAAAGTCGTTGTCGCTGATCCTGTGAAAAAGTGATTCGTTAACCAAAAGGAATGCGCCATGACCCAGGGCCTGGCTGATATGCGTCGCGACTACACCCGAGACGGCCTGACCGAGGCACAAGCCCCGGCCGAGCCGTTCGCGCTGTTCCATCAGTGGTTTGCCGACGCGGTGAAAACCGAGCAGCCGCCGGTGGAAGCCAACGCCATGACCCTGGCCACCGTCGATCAGGACGGTCGGCCGCATTGCCGCATTTTGCTGCTCAAGGGCCTGGATGCGCAGGGCTTCACCTTCTTCACCAACTACGACAGCGCCAAGGGCCAGCATCTGGCCGCGAACCCGTTCGCGGCCATGACGTTTTTCTGGCCGGCCCTCGAGCGTCAGGTTCGTGTAGAAGGTCGGGTGGTGAAGGTCACGCCTGAGGAGTCAGATGCCTACTTCCAGGTCCGGCCGCTGGGCAGTCGCCTTGGTGCCTGGGCTTCACCGCAAAGCCGCGTGATCGCCGATCGCGCCGAGCTGGAAGCGTTGCTCAAGAACACCGAGCAACGTTTCAGCGATACGCAGCCTCATTGCCCTGAGCACTGGGGCGGTTATCGTCTGCTGCCTGAGCGCATCGAATTCTGGCAGGGCCGTTCGAGCCGCCTGCACGATCGCCTGAACTATCGTTTACAAGGCGCCGACTGGATTCTTGAACGTCTGGCGCCCTGAGCAGTCTACCGACCGGGATAACCTGCCGCAGCGGCCTCCAGCCACTGAGGCAGGTCCCGACGCTTGATCTTCTGCGCTTGAGCGTTCGCCAGTTGCTGGAGCATGTAGGCTCTTTTCTGCTCATCGCTCCCCGCCAGGGCTAGCGCCATATCGCGGTCCATCCAGCGTTTGATCCGTACGTACAACCACCCATGGAAGTACAGACCGGCGACAGTGGTGACGACAATGATGAAGTAATCCATGAAAATCCTTGGGGCAGCGGCGCAGATCTCGTCATTTGCCGCTACTGTTTGATGAGTTCGTGGAGGTCCCTGTACCGGGCCTGAATCAAACCAATGTTATCGGGGCGACGTCGTGACACGCGTCAAGCTGCGGAGTTTAATGGTTACATGTCCTTTGGAGGTGATGCCATGCGTAAGTCTGTTCTGCTTGTTGCTTCCTTTTCCACGATGGCGATGTTGCTCACTGGCTGCCAATCGAGCCTGACCGGTGACTCCTACTCCCGTGACGAAGCGCGTCGTGTGCAGACCGTTCGCATGGGCACCATCGAATCCCTGCGTCCGGTGAAAATCGAAGGCACCAAGACCCCGATCGGCGGCCTCGCCGGCGCGGCGGTCGGTGGTGTTGGTGGCAGCAGCATCGGCGGTGGTAAAGGCAGCATCGTTGCTGCAGTTATCGGCGCCGTGGCTGGCGGGCTGATCGGCTCGGCCACTGAAGAAGGCCTGACCCGCACCCAAGGTGTGGAAATCACTGTTCGTGAAGACGACGGCAGCATGCGTGCCTATGTGCAGCAGGTTCAGGAAAACGAAGTGTTCCGTGTGGGTGAGCGGGTGCGGATTGCTACTGTAGATGGTACGAGCCGCGTTACGCACTAAGCGGGAAAGCGGGTAAAAGAAAACCCCGATCAGCGTGAGCTGGTTGGGGTTTTTTTTGAGGCGGGGTTTTGGATTGGGGGGATATCCGTTTCTGCGGTAACGGCTTCCATTGGTTTCGCCCTTACGGCGAGTCACTTGGAGAAGCGCCAAGTAACCAAGCGCTTTTGCCCCTTTCGTTCGGTGGCTCGCTAATGCTCACCATGCCCTCGCTCCGGTCCTGCTCCGTGGGCCCGCCGCGATCGGCCATCCCTGGCCGTGCGCGGCTAACCCGGCATCCATGCCGGGTTGCCCACTGCGCAGAACCTCCACTCGGCCTCTCGAGGGGGCGACTACCGCCACAGCAGCCGAGGCGGCCTGAAAGCCGACCTGTCTCTTTGATCGTACGCGTTTCCCTGTAGGAGCTGGCTTGCCGGCGATAGCGGTGGGTCAGTCGACATGGTTATTGTCTGAATAGACGTCAATTCTGTGTTGTTTTCGAAGGCCGCCTCGGGGTAAATGATGCTATTCGAGGCACACCAATTGAACGATGTGATTCCTGTTGTCCAGGTTCGTACCGGTCCAGTTTTGTAGTGTTTTCACCTGTTCTGGAGACAGGTCGTAGCAGTCGAACCCTTCCTCGGGTTTGCGCCAGTTCATCAGCTGTCTTAGTTCTTCGCTGCGATTGGCGGGTATTTCCACACTGTGAAGTAACTCTTCGGTCTGTTTTTCGAAGATTTCTAGGACATGTCTCATTTTTCTACGCTCCTTTTTGGGTCGGCAGGCTTTGTTTGCTCTCCGGTCAGCGGGTCATATTCCCCTAGGTGCTTGCCTTGTTTGGTGTACAACTCGACCTTGCCGTGCTGAGAGTCCCATTCATAAATTCTCCCGGAGCTATCCTTCCACCGTCGGCGTTTGCTGCCGCCCCCTCTTACATAAGTTTTCGATGGCGCAGATTTTAGATCGGGGAATGCTGCGAGTGAGTCGGGAGCAGGGTGGAATTTGTGATCACCAGGAACGCTATAAACAATGTAAACCGGCTTTACCCCCGACCCCACCGGAAAAACAAGAATGAAATCCTTGTAATCAGGCGGATGCACCGGATCGACGATGATGCTGTCAGCCTGTTTCGTCGGCGGGTAAACCCAGATGTGCGGTGCTTGTGGCGCGGCCTCCAGCGCTGGAATCCCGAAAATGTCGGAGCCATCCATAGCTGGAGTCCAGATCAGTTCGACGCCGTCGCCTAGATCGGCTACCTGCTGATTACCGCGCAACGTAAATTGCACGACATCCACCATCTCCCAATCACGATTCTTGCCGGTGTAGAAACCGTAGCCCTTGAGACTGCCATCAGTCTGTTGCTCGACCCGCAGGCGAACGCGAGTGCGGGCCTGTTTGAGGGTGCGCAGTTGATCTTCGGTGTAGAGCGAGCTGTCGCCAAGGCTCGTCGGCATGATCAGGGCCACCAGCGCGGCCAGGGTAGCCGCTGCGCTGCTGGCGGCGACGGCGGGTAATGCGGCGAACGCCGAGCCACTCAGGGCAAAGCTGCCGAAACCCGCCGGGATGGCGGTACCACTGATTTTCTTGAGTGCGATGCCGCCGCTTTCATCGGCCTCACGGGTGCCGAGCAGGATCAGTTCACCGTAATCTTTCAGGCTGTCGGTGGGCACCATACTTGAGGGATTGGAGTAATCGATGATGGCGTCCGGCAGTTTGCAGGACTTGGCGAAAACACATCCCGCACGGGCAACGTCATCCTTTTTCGCCGCGACTTGAAGGCTTTCTTCAAAGGCTTGCTGTCTTGCAAGCATGGCGTCGTAAGCGTTTTGCCTGGCGTCCCGCGCAGCCAGCTCAGTGGCCGTCATGTAGCGGTAAGTGACGTGATGTCCGTCACCCGATGGTGGGTTTGGAACCCGGGGAATGTCCTTGCCAGCCACTGATTTTCCTTGCGTTCGTACGTCGACAACCCTCAAGAAACGGGCTGTGCGACGTTAACGAACGAGGCAAATCGTGGCTGTAGGACGCGTCTCGAATGACGCTAGGAGTTGTCTCCATTGATCAGGATGAGAGCACGGTTTGCTTGCGACTCGCCGCCGCCGTCACCGCATATCCAATCAACGCTGCCAATATCGACCCGGTCAAAATCCCCATCCGGTCCATCCCGGCGTATTCACTGACGCCCGGTTCAAACGCCAGGGAACCGACAAACAAACTCATGGTGAAACCAATCCCACAGAGGATCGCAACCCCCAGCACCTGGCCCCAATTGGCGCCTTGGGGCAGGGCGGCGATGCCGGTTTTTACCGCGAGCCAGGTCAGGCCGAATACGCCAAGCGTCTTGCCCAGCAGCAGGCCGATTGCGATGCCCATCGGTACGTGATGGGTGAAGCTTTCGACAGTCACGCCGCTCAGGGACAGGCCAGCGTTGGCGAAGGCGAACAGCGGCAGGATGCCGTAGGCCACCCACGGGTGCAGGGCGTGTTCCAGCGTCAGCAGCGGTGACGGCTCGGCGTTTTTGGTGCGCAACGGGATGCAGAAGGCCAAGGTTACGCCGGCCAGCGTGGCGTGGACACCGCTTTTGAGTACGCACACCCACAGGATCAAACCGATGATCATGTACGGCCCGAGCTTGACCACGCCGAGCCGGTTCATCGCGATCAGCGCGACGATGCAGGCCGCGGCCAACGCCAGGGACAGGGTCGACAGTGCGCCGGAATAGAAGATCGCAATGACGATGATCGCGCCGAGGTCGTCGATGATCGCCAGGGTCATCAGGAACAGTTTCAGCGACACCGGCACACGCTTGCCCAGCAGGGCGAGGACGCCGAGGGCGAAGGCGATGTCAGTCGCCATCGGAATGGCCCAGCCACCGAGCGCAGCGGGATTGTCACGGTTGAAGAACCAGTAGACCAACGCCGGCACGACCATGCCGCCAATCGCCGCGGCGCCGGGCAGGACCACCTGTGAAGGCTTCGACAGCTGACCGTCGAGGACTTCGCGCTTTACTTCCAGGCCGATCAGCAGGAAGAACAGGGCCATCAGGCCGTCGTTGATCCACAGCAGTGCCGGTTTGGCGATTTGCAGCGCGCCGACCTGAGCCACCACCGGGGTGTCCAGAAAGCTGCTGTAGAGCCACGACAACGGGGAGTTGTTGATGATCAAAGCCAGGGCTGCTGCGGCGATCAACAACAGACCGCTGGCAGCTTCCAACTGAAAGAAACGCGTGAAAGTGCTACGCAGAGGCAAGGTCGCTCTCCATCGAATAATCAAAAAGGTGGCACACCCTAACCCGTACCGTTAGTTGTTAAAACAAAAGTTATATTCTTTTTTGTTATATGCCGTTACAGCACGAAAGGCGACACGGACCTGAGCCTAGCAGTTGCCGGACGTATTGAACCTCAGCTGTACCTGTGCGCGATGTCGGATTTTTCCTAAGCTTGTGGGCTGAGCCTTGTGCCAAGGCCGACTCAACGAGAAAACCATCATGAGCGACAACCGACAGTGGGCCCGGGAAGCGATCCGGATCATCGAAGCGGACTTCCAGCGCAGCGCCGACACCCACCTGATCCCCTTGCCGCTGCCGGGGTTGCCGGGCATCGAGTTGTATTTCAAGGATGAGTCGAGCCATCCCACCGGCAGCCTGAAACATCGCCTGGCGCGTTCGTTGTTCCTCTATGCGCTGTGTAACGGCTGGCTTAAACCCGGCGCGCCGGTGATCGAAGCGTCCAGCGGTTCGACGGCGATTTCCGAGGCGTACTTCGCCCGTTTGCTCGGCCTGCCGTTTATTGCAGTGATGCCGGCCACCACCTCCAAAGAAAAGATCGCGCAGATCGAGTTCTACGGTGGCAAGAGCCATCTGGTGGACGACCCGACGCAGATCTATGCAGAGTCCGAGCGCCTGGCGCGCGAGCACGACGGGCACTTTATCGATCAGTTCACCTACGCCGAACGCGCCACCGACTGGCGGGCGAACAACAACATCGCCGAATCGATCTTCCATCAGATGCGTTTTGAACAGCACCCGGAGCCGAGCTGGCTGATTTCCAGCCCAGGCACCGGCGGCACCACGGCGACCCTCGGGCGATACGTGCGTTATCGCCAGCATTGCACTCGCGTGCTGTGCGCCGATGCCGAGCGATCGGTGTTTTTTGATTACTACCTGACTGGCGATGCCAGTCTTCGACTGGATCACGGTTCGCGGATCGAAGGCATTGGTCGGCCACGGGTCGAGGCGTCGTTTCTGCCAAAGGTGATCGATGCGATGGTCAAGGT
>NZ_JAGYFZ010000106.1:0-19566 GCF_019946675.1 Pseudomonas sp. BF-B-15 | reverse complement strand
GTATTCATCATGACCTCGACAGGTAGAGGGTCATGCGGATCCGCCCGGTCAGGTCGGTGTCGGCGATCTTTTTACGCTGGAACTCCACGTCCTCCACCACCACCGCCGGCAACTGACCGAGCAAGGCATGCAGGAAGCGCCGCAGTTGCGGGTAGCTGCCACGCACCGGCAGCAGAATCTGATAGCGCGCCAGATGGGTCTTGGGGTCGATGCCCAGGGCATATTCACCGCGTGCCAGGGTGATGTGTTCCTGGGCCGCCAACGCGTAGATCTTGTCGATCGCCACCGTGGCTTGCGGCTGCGAAGGCAGCTTGCTGCGGAAGTCGTCGAGCTGACGTTGTGGCACCACCGGCGCGGCGACGCTGCCGTCTTCAACCCTGGCCAGGTATTCACTGGCTTCGCGGGTCTGTTGGCTGAGCTGTTGCAGCGACTGCCAGTCCGGCATCAAGCCTGCCAGGCCATAGACCGATGCCAACGCCAGCAGCGCCATCCCTGCCAGACCGGGAATGCCCAGGCCTTGCAGGTATTCGTGGACGATCAGTCTAGGGATTTGCATCGCCAATCTCCCAGGTAGCCGACAGGTTGAATTGCACCGGGTGCTCGGGCACGTTGGCCACGATTTCGTGGCTCAGCAGCGACACATCGGACAGCTCGTCGCTGGCCTCCAGGTTGCGGTGGAAGTCGAGCATGGCGTCGAGGTCTTTCGCCTCGGCGCTGATGCGCACCTGGCCTTTGCGCGCGTCGGGGGTCAGGGTCAGCAAGGCGATATCGCCCCGGGGCATGGCTTCGAGCATGGCGAACAGGCGCTCCCACGGCCGGCGCAGTTGCTGCGAGACCTTGCGCATCTCGGCGAGGTTTTGTGCCTGCTCGCGGATTTGCGCCGGGGTCAGGCTGACCGTGCCGCCGTCGTCGCCGGTGAGGACGCGCTGGGCGGTTTGCAGATGACCCTGTTGTTGCGCGGTCTGATCACTGAGGTGTTGCTGAACCAGCACGCAAATCAGGCTCAACACCACGCCCACGGCCAGCAGGCTCCAGCCCAGAGGGCCCGAGCGGCGGCGCGGCTGAAAGTCGAGCATCAGGGCGCGCATGTCAGGCCACCGCCCGGGACATGACGTACAAGCCATCGCGTACGGTTGTCCGGTCTTCTTCAAGGGTGCGCAAGTGCACGCCGGGAATGTCGGGTTGCACATCGATACGCGCGGGCGCATGCAGGTAAACGTTCAGTGGCCGCTCGCTGGTGGAGGCCTGCAATTGGCTTTCACGACCGATCAACGCGGTCAGTGCGGCGTCGCTGTCGCCGGTGCCCACCGAACGCACCGAGGCCCAGCGGCCTTCCCGGGCCAGCAGCAATACGCTGCGTACCGGCTCGGCGACCACGAACAGGAAGTCGCCGGTATCGAGGCTTTTATCGAAGTGGTTGAACGCCGTCATCAGGTACGGCTGCACCGAACGCAGGCGCAGGCCCCGGGCGCTGACCAGGGTGCGCAGACGCGTCAGCAAATCCTGTGGCAGTGCGCTGGCGACCCGGTCGTAGCCGGCCGGTTCCGGCGAGAGCACCAGGCTCCAGGGTTGCGTCGGCACGCCATAAAGGTCTTCAAAGCAAAGCCGGGCAAACCCGAGCAATTCGTCCGGGCTGCTGATCTGTTCGCTCCAGGGCACCAGGCAGAAACGGCTGAAGTGCCCGGAAATCACCACGCTCAACTCGGCACCGGCGTGGGTGTGATCGGCCAGCAGATGATCGAGGGTGTCCAGCGCCACCGCCCAGGCGTGGAAGCCTTCGTCGATAAAACCGACGCTGCCCAGCCACAGGGTTTCGCTGCCACGACGCTGGGCGAGGCCGACGCCACTGGCGCCGAGCACGGCGATAAAACGATCACGAGACAAAAGTGACACGATTGATCTCCTCGAGCGTGGTGCGCCCTTCCTGAACCAGTTCCAGCGCCGACTCGCGCAGCAGACGCAAGCCACGTTTGCACGCATGGGTTTTGATTTTCGAAATCGGTTGGCGCTCGACGATCATCTGCCGCAGCTCGTCGTCCAGGTGCAGCAGCTCGGCGATCGCCGTGCGCCCGCGATAACCGGTGCCCCGGCAATGCCCGCAGCCCTTGCCGTGAACGAAGTGGAAGTGATCGACGTTGTGGGGGTCGAGACCCGAAGCGAGCAGTTCGTCATCGGTCGGGGTGCACGGCGCGCTGCAACTGGTGCAAACCAGGCGGATCAAGCGCTGCGCCAGCACGGCATTGAGCGCCGAGACGAGGCTGTAGGGATCGATTTCCATCTGGGTGAACCGGCCGATGACATCGAACACGTTGTTGGCGTGGATCGTGGTGAACACCAGGTGGCCGGTGAGCGCCGATTGCACGGCGATTTGCGCGGTGTCGGGGTCACGGATTTCACCGACCATGATCTTGTCCGGGTCATGACGCAGGATCGAGCGCAAGCCACGAGCGAAGGTCAGGCCCTTCTTTTCATTCACAGGGATTTGCAGCACGCCCGGCAACTGATATTCCACCGGGTCTTCAATGGTGATGATCTTGTCCACGCCGTGGTTGATCTCGGTGATCATCGCGTACAGCGTGGTGGTCTTGCCGCTGCCGGTGGGGCCGGTCACCAGCACCATGCCGTAGGGTTCAGCGGCCAGCCTGCGCAGTTGACGCAAGGTTTCGTCTTCAAAGCCCAGGGCCTGCAACTGCACACCGCAGACCTTGTCCGCCAGGTCCTGTTTGTCGAGCACCCGCAGCACCGCGTCTTCACCGAAGATGCTCGGCATGATCGAGACCCGGAAGTCGATCTGCCGGCCACTGATGCCGATCTTGAAGCGACCGTCCTGGGGCACGCGCTTCTCGCCGATGTCCAGTTCGGCCATGACCTTGACCCTGGAAATCACCTGCTCGGCAAACTCGCTGCCCTGGATCTTGCTGATGTTGTTGAGCACGCCGTCGATGCGGTACTTGATCACCAGGCCGCTGCCGGTGGTGCCCAAATGGATATCGCTGGCGTGCATTTTCAAGGCGTCGTACAGGGTCGAGTTGACCAGTTTGACGACGACGCTGGCGTCTTCGCTGATGCTGGTCAGAGACAGGCTTTGCAGGGTGTCGGTTTCGATGTTGGCATCGGCCTGGGCGTTGAGCGATTCCACCGCATGGAAGCTCTCTTCGTGACGTGCCAGATAGGCTTTCAGGTCGTCGGCATGCACCAGATACAGGGGCGCGCCGTGCAGGCAGTCATCGATCCAGGCCAGGCGCGACGTGTCGAACGGATCGGCGAACACGCCGATGATCTCCTCGTCGTGGCGCAACAGAATGAATTCGCGCTTGAGGCATTGGGCCAGGGTGACCCTGTCGAATACGGGAGTGGACTTGAACAGGTTGTCGGTGTCGAGCACCGGATAATGCAGGGTGGCGCCGAGGCACTGGATGAAGGGCATGGGGGCCAGTTCGCACAACACCCCGAGGGCTTCGAGCATCCGCTCGCCGGAACTGGCGGCCAGTGATCGGGCCTGGGCCAATTGCTCACTGGAAAAGCGCGACGGTACGGATTCCAACTGCGCCGGTTCGACGGCAAGGGATAGACGGTCCATGGCTTGCTCTCCAACGCCGGGGGCTTTGAGCCCTGTCGACGCGGCGAGCAATTACGGCGGTTACCGCAACGGCTGGTCGCGCCACTACTCCCCGGTGAGCAATTGTTCGTCGTCTGGTGCCTTGGACGTCGAGGGATTGCGTCGACGATCCGCCAGCACCCAACTGCCGTCGTACAACTGCAGCGGGAAACTCTCGGTCCTGCTCTGGCGTCGTTCGACAAACCCCTCGGATGTGCGCGCGCCTGCTTTGGGTTCGCGCTCCATCCCCAGAAGGTCACAGACTGCACGGGCCAGTTCCGCCATTGGAAACGGTTTGAACAGGATATGGCTGACTCCCACCTGCCGGGCCCGCTCACAGACTTCAGCGGTCGGGTGCCCGGTAATCAGCACAAAATGACAGTTCCTGTTCCGGCGGATGGCATCGAGCACCTCAAAGCCTTCCATATCGGGCAAGCGGTAATCGAACACCATCACATCGGGTGCAAACTGCTCGGCTTCGCCGATAGCCGCCGCACCGTCATGTGCAACCCGGACGTCCAGTGCTTGCGCCTCAAGGTAATCCTTGAGGTTTTGTGCAAGAAGCTGTTCGTCATCGACAACCAGTACTTTGTTTAACAAGGTGGACTCCTTGAAACCGCAGGCCCGAGTTCCGAACCTGGCAGAGTGCTCGCCTTACCGAGGCTAACGCACACTTCATGCCAGGCTGGGTGCTGGGTGTTTCACCACTGCATGTGTTTGATTTTCATAAAAAAGCCTTTCCGCCCAAATACACCGCCCCCCCAAAGGCGGGGGCGCACACGGAATTGCCCTGAAGCTTTTCCCCACTATTGGGGGGGAACCTTCATTCATCGTCAATTCGTTCGATTCGATTACGCGATCGCAGTTGCGCCAAAACCTGCAGGCGAACCTGAGCCTGTTGCTGTCGATCGAGGTACGCCCTGACCATCTCAAGCCCTTGCACCTCTGTGACATCGGTCACCTCCCTGTGGTTCTGCACCTGGATCAAGTGCCAGCCCAGTGCCGTGCGAACCGGCTCACTCACCGCGCCCGGTGCCAGGGCAAAGGCTGCCGCTTCAAACGCTGGCAGCATGCGTCCACGTGGAAAATAGCCCAGATCTCCGCCCTCACTCGCCGAGGCATCTTCGGACCCCGTCCGGGCCACGCTGGCGAAGTCCGCGCCCTGGCGGATTGTCGCCTGCATGTGCACCAAGCGTAGCCGCGCCGCTTCGACTGTGGCGGCATCGGCGTCCTGGGCAACCTTGATCAGGATGTGCCGTGCCTGCACCGCTTCGGGCTGGCTCATCTGCGCACGGTGTTCTTCATAGAACGCGCGGACCTGTGTTTCGTCCGGCCCCTCGACGCTGGTCAGCTCGGCAAAGACCTGCTGAGCCGCGAGTTCACGGCGGGTGTATTCGACAAAACCGGTCTCGTCGAAACCTGCGTCCTCCAGGCGTCGAGCGAATTTCTCGGCACCGCCAATGGCCTGCCGGGTCTGATCAACCTGGCGTTGCACGGTGGCATCGCTGATCACCACCCCACGCTTGACCGCTTCCTGCCACAGCAACTCGCGGTCGATCAATGCGTCCAGCGCCTTTTGCCGAAGTTGCTTGTACGCCTTGGGATTACGAATGCTGCCCAGCGCCCGGCCCTGGTCCTCCAGGTACTCGGCAAAATAGCGTTCGAGGCGGAACTGGGAAATCTCCTCGCCATTGACCCGCGCGGCGACCGGCCCATTGCTGCCGAACGCCACCGGCAGCCACAGCGTCAGCAGGATCAACAGAGTCTTGAGCGTCATGATCGAGGCCTCCGGTCAGGGTTTCGCGGTAATGGGCTTGTAAGGGGCGACCAGATAGAAGCGCTGGTCGGGCAAATCCACGGTGACGATATGCGCGCCGCTCAAGCCCAGCCGCTGGCCCGGCCCGAAGTTGAGGCGCGGGGTCAGCCCGGTGTCGAAGTCATGCAGGCCTTCCAGCGCATAGATCAGCTTCTCGCGGCTGGCGTCGCGCCCGGCCTGCTTCATGCCTTCGCTGAGCAGCAGCATCGAACTGAACGCGCCGACTTGCAGCACCGCGTGCTGGCCACCGAGCCCCTGCTGTTCGCGCAACTGGATCAGGGCCAGGCGCCCGGCCAGGGTCCAGTCGCTGGGCACGAACGGATAGGACAAGAACAACCGCCGGGAAAAACCACTGGGCACTCGCAAAAGGTCACCCGCCACCTGATTCGCCATGGCGAACAGGTAAGGAACCTGCCCCGCCCTCTGCAACCTTTCGGCGAGCAGACTGAAATCGCTACCGCAGCCTAGGTAAAACAATGAGCGCGAGCCCAGCGGCAGTTGGTCCTTTACCGGGTCGTAGGCCTGCAGGCTGACATTTTGCCAGGCGTGATCTTGCAGATACTGACGCAGGGTATGAGCCGCCAGTCGTTGACCGGGATCGTCCGTGTAGGTAATCAGCGTCGGGCCCTGGAGCACGCGCAAACTCCCGGTGGCGTAATCGGCCAGGGCGATCAGTTGCTCGCGCACCCCTGGCATCGGTTCAAAAATCTGTCGACTGCTCTGCGCCGTACCCTGCAACGAGAGCGGACCAATCAACGGAATGCCCGCCTGCTCCAGACGCGAAACCAGTTGCGTGTCGAGTGCCGGCGCCAGTGGCGCGATCAGGGCAAACACCTGCTCCTGATAGATCAACTGATCCAGCGCCCGCCCGGCACTGACAGGGTCCGGCCCCGGGTCGAGGATCGTCAGGCGCACCTGCCGGCCATGAATCCCCCCCGCCTTGTTGATTCGCGCCACGCTGCCTTTGAGTACCGCCGCCACCGTCGCGCCCTCCTCCGCCAACGGCCCCTGACTCGGCAACAACGTGCCCAGGTGCAGGCTGTCAGGCGTCAGGCCGGGGTCGCGCTCATCGGCCAGGCGTTTGAGGTAGGCCGTGAGGTTGCGCTGATCCTTCATCGAAAGCACGAACCGCGGCATCGCCGGGTCGAGGCGATTGTTGGCGGAATCGCGCCCCTCCTGAATCGCCCGCGCCAGGGTGCCGTCGGTGTACGCCGGGTAGTTGCGGCCATTGACGTGCCGTTGGCCATAGGTGCTGGTCAGCCGCGACCAGCTCAGATCGGGTGGACGCACCCCGCCCTCGGGCCGGCCCAGGCCATCGGTGCCGTGGCAGTTGGCGCACGGCAGGCTGGTGGCCGGCAGCAACATGCCCGTCGCCCCGATACGCGCCATGATCGGTTCACCGCTGCCCGACACGCCCTCGCGGTACAGCCGTTTGCCGGCACTTTCGTCAGGGTTCAAGGGCAACGTATCGGCAGCGCAATGAAGATTGCCGATCAGGAACAGGCCGAGGATCAGGGAGATTTTCATGGTGCGGGCTCAGCGACCGGCCACGGGCATTGTCAGCAATTGCAAGCGCTGGGCAATGGCGGCGGCCGGGGCATCGGGGCGGATTTTGCTCCATCGTTTGTTGGCCACGTCACCCACAATCAGTTGCGTTGAATGTTGCTCGGGAGTCGGCACGATCTGGCCGATGCGCCCCAGCACCAGATCCATTTGCGCCTTGTCGCCAGTGAGAAAAAGCCAGTGGGGGCCATTGACGCCCTGCTTCAAGGTGTAAGCCTTGAGTACCGCCGGGGTATCCCGCAGCGGATCACTGGTAAGGGAGATAAAGGTAATCCCGTCTGCTTTATCGCCCAGCAACTCACGCACTTCCTTGAGCTTGCGAGTGATCAGCGGGCAGGCATCCGTGCAACTGGTGAAAATCACGTTCAGCAGCACCACGCGGTTATGCAGCGCGTCGCTGTAGAAGCGCAGGGTCTCGCCGTTCTGGTCCTGCAACGGCGTGTCGGTAAACCAGGTTTTCGCATCGCGCGTACCGCTCGATGGTTGCGCGGTGGCCACGACGGGTGCGGGTTCTTCGTGCCCTTCGTGAGCGAAGGCCAACGAGCTGAAAATCCAGAAGCACAGGCTCAACGCAACCCAGTCGATGACTCTCATGGTTGCTGCTCCATGGCAATGGCGGTGTGTTTGGCGTGGCTGTTGCGTTGGCCGCTGAGTTTCTCCACTTCACGGGTCAGTACGGTCGGGTCGGTGAAGCCGTAATAGCGCGTCCAGTGGCGGCTGTTGCCGTCGCCGACGAGGATCAGCGGCTGGTGGTTCTTGAAGTCGCCGCTGAACGTGCCGAGGCCTTTGAGGGTGGCGTCGATCGATTGCGCACTGCCGGTCAGCCAGCTCCAGCCCGGACCGTTCTGGAAGCTGCGGGCGTAGGCGTTCAGGCGTTTGGCGTCATCGCGCTGCGGGTCGATGCTGATCGAGACCAGTTGCACCTCGGTGCCCACCCGCGCGCCCAGCTGTTTCTGCACTTTGCCCATGATCGACGACACCACCGGGCACACCGTGGTGCAACTGGTGTAAATGAAGCTCATGACCACGATTTTGTTGGTCACCAGATCCTTCTCCAGACGCACCGGTTTGCCGTTCTGGTCCACCAGCGCGACGTCGGCGAATTTGACCTGGGCACTTTCCGAACGGGCGCCTTTGGCCGGCATGTCGTGCCCGGCGTGCTCATCCGCCGAGTGCGCCAGGGCTTGCCCCACGCCGACGGTCAACAGGCAGAACGTCAGCAGTCCACGGTGTGCGAATCGGTTCATGTCAATTTCCTCTTCAACGGGCATCGCCGGGCAGGACCCGAACGCTGGCAAAGGTCTTGTCATCGAAATTCGCGCCAAGGGACGCCGCACGCACGTGCAGGTACCAGGCGCCGTTCTGGTCGAGCGTCACTGGGGCTTCGTAGATTCCGTTGCCGACCTCAAGGGCCGCGACTTCCCGGGCCCGCGAAGTCGGGGCGCGGAAGTAGCGCACCTGCACGTCTTTCACGCCGCTGCGCTGGGCTTTCTGTTGGCCCTCAACGATGCGAAAGCGCACGGTGTACGGGCTGCCGAGGGCGGCCGTGGCGTTGTCGAGCAGGAATTCGACTTTCGGTACGCCGGGGTGTCGGCTGAGGCGGGTATCCGGTTCAACCAGCGTCGTGAAGCAATGGATGATGTTCGGCTGGTTGAGCAGGAACGCCACGTCGAAACGCCCGGCCGGCGGCAGTTTGACCCGCGCGCTGTACAGCCCCGGCTCGACTTCGCGCAGGCTGCGGTCGATGACCATCGCCGCCCGCGCCACTTGCCCGCGATTGGGGTAACCGGACATCGGTGCGTTCATGCCTTCAGCGTAGAAATAGGTGGTGTTGTCCACTGGGTTGACCACAAACACCGCGTTGTCGTCCCGCGATACCGCAAGGCTCGACGCCAGTGGCAAATCGCCGGCCAGCCGTGGCGCCTGGGGCCCGGCTTCGAAACCCTGGCTGATCGGCTGGCGACCTTCGCCGAGCGACGACAGGTTGATCATCGTCACCTTGGGCGACGCCAGCCCGCGCACATAGGCGTAAGCCTTGGTGAACACCAGTTGATACGGTTCGGCGGACACGTCCAGTTCATGGACCAGCGAATCGGTGGCGGTATCGATCACGGCCACCTGGTTTTCCAGGGTGTTGAGGACGATGCCAAATCGTCCGTCGGCGCTGAAGCCCATCGGGCCCAGGCCCTGTTTCATCTTGATCACCCGGCGCACGTCAAGGCTGGCGGTGTCGACCACGGTCACGGTGCCGTCCTTGCCGTCGGCGACGTACACCGCCTGGGACAGCGGCGAGTACGCCACCGACAAAGGGTGCGCGCCAGTCTTGAGTTGCTTGCTGAGGGTCAGGCTGGCGATGTCGATGATGCTCAGCGTGCCGTCGTCGCGATTGGTGATGAAGGCAAACCGGCTGTCCTTGCTGAAGGCGATTTCGTGATGCCCGGCGCCGGTGGCCAGGTGCTTGAGCGGCTTCAGGCTTTGACTGTCGATCACGGTGACCCCGGACGCTTCGGCCTTCGGCGCATTGTTGCCGACCCACAGCAGGCGCTCGTCCGGTTGCAACGCTACGCGCACCGGGTGGGTGCCGGCGGCCACCGAGGCGATCAACTTGAACTGCTCGCTGTCGATCACCGCCACTTCGCCGGCGGTGGGCATGGAGATGAATACGCGTTTGTTGTCCTTCGGTGTGACCCAATCCATCGGCGGCCGCTTGAGGTCGATGCGGGCCATGGTGCTGGTGATGCCGCCCACCGAGACCGACGGATCGACCACGGAGACACTGGCATCACGGTTCATCACCAGCAGGAAATAGCTGTTCAGGTCGAGCAGCGGCCGTGCGCCGATGCTCGATTTCAGGAACACCCCGACCCGGGATTTGCAGCTCCGGTCACGGCCCTGGGCCAGATCGGCGGCAACGGTTTCCGGGTCCAGCCAGGCACCGGGGTTGACGCCGGAAAGGGGTTGGCCCGAAGCGCTGTCACTGACCCGGAAGAGCACGTCGGCAAACTCGCCTTCGCGCAGCACACCGTCCTCGGCCAATGGCTGCATTTGCAGGGTTACGGACACGCCGTCACGCTCCAGCGTCTGACCGCTCCAGGTGTCCGGTAGCGCTATCTCGCTGAGCATGTCGGGCGGAGTCGTGCGCCAGACGCCCAGCCAGATCAACGCCAGCCCGACAACCAGCGCACAACCGGCAATTGCAGTGGTCCTGTTCATGTCACCTTCTCCCCTTACAGATCTGCGCCTGTCTTGCGGCCGCCATCGCTGGCAAGCCAGCTCCTACACTTCGAACCCTGCAAACCCAATCCCTTGTAGGAGCCAGCTTGCTGGCGATGAGGCCCTTACGCCTTGCATCAATCCACGGCCGCCATCGCTGGCAAGCCAGCTCCTACAATTTGCCCTGTGCGAACCCAATCCCTTGCTGGCGATGAGGCCCTTACGCCTTGCATCAATCCCACGGCCGCCATCGCTGGCAAGCCAGCTCCTACAATTTGCCCTGTGTGAACCCAATCCCTTGTAGGAGCCGGCTTGCTGGCGATGAGGCCTTCACGCCTTGCATCAATCCCACGGCCGCCATCGCTGGCAAGCCAGCTCCTACAATTTGCCCTGTGTGAACCCGATCCCTTGTAGGAGCGAGGCTTGCCCGCGAAGGCGTCATCCGCCATACCACCTACAACCGAGGTGTCCCCTTCGCGAGCAAGCTTCGCTCCTACAGGGCTGGTGTCGCACAACGTCTACGGTGCCGGTTCTGGTTCGTTGGTCACGCGCAACAAGCCCCAGAGCCCGGCGGTATTGCCGTAGGCGCCGTAATCGCGGAACAGGTAGTCGCCCGGTATCGCGTTGCTGCCCCCGGCGCTCGGGTGCATGAAGCTGAAGTGCGCCGCCGGCAGGATGCTTTCGCGGGCGCCGATGTACATCGACATCGGGTTGAGCCCGAACCGCACCGAACCCACGCCAGGCGTACTCATCGGATAACCGCTGGTGTCACTCTTCTCCGACTGGAACGGGTTGACCGACCAGACGTGACCGTCCAGCTGGAAGGTCGTGCCGCGGCTACCCCCGGATGGCATCAGGATGTGCGTGCGGAACGGTTGCCCCGGTTTCACATACAGCACCGGCGTCTGCGGATCGCCGCCCACCAGCGCATTGCTGTACGCCATGTGCGCGTTGGGCACGTCGCCGTAACCCGCGCCGTCGGCGTGACCGAACGGCGCATCCGGCGCCAGGCCGAAGCGGAACCATATCGGCTCGGACTTGTAGTTGATGGCCATGCTCGAGTTGTCCTGTGGATCGGTCGGCACACCGAAGCCTTCGGCAGCGATGCCTTCCACCGGCCGGCCATTGGCCCAGCGAATGTTCAAGGCTTTCTGCCAGACCATCGCAAAGTCGCGGTAAGGGGTCTGCCCCGGGGCGGTGACCGTCGCCGTGACTTTGCGCGCGTCGTCCACCCAGGTAGCGCCGACCGGCAGGATGCTCATCGCGCCACCCAGGCCTTTCTGCGGTTGCTTGATCACGTCCGCCGGGGTGAAATTCAACCCGCCGAACTCCACGGCCGTGGCGTTGATGTTGTCGACGTTGCGGCCCAGTTGAGTGATCGGTTTGCCTTCACGCTCCAGGTGCCCGGCGTAGTACTGATAAGTACGGCTCGGGTAGGCGCCGCTGTTGCCAACCCGTGGTGGCACGGTCTGGATCGGGTTGGCGCCGACGTTGGTGCCGTCGGATTTGGTGATGTCGTACGCCAGCAATTGGGCGTGCAGGCCCACGTGGCTGGACGGCCGCATCAGGTTGTTGCTGAAGGTGGTCGAGCCCTGTCCGCTGTTGCGATCACGTTTGACGATGCCTTGCATCACCGCCGTCTGGGTCAAGTCCGGCATGACCATGGGCAGACGGTTTTCCAGGGTGATGTTGATGCAGTCCCCCGCCGTCGCGCGCAGCACCAGCGGTTCGACAGGCACACCGGGTTTTAGCTTGCCGGTGACCGTGTCGAGGTCAGACTTGCGCACGTAAATGATCGCGGTCGGGTCATGCAGCGGACCGCTTTGCCCGCCGATGGTGATGGTTTCGCCATCCTCCGGATCGGTCACGGTGACCTGCGGGATATTGACCACCCGCGAGTTGTACACCAGGGTGCCGCCTGCCGGATTCAACGGCCCGCCGACATGCTGGCCGATGCCCTCCGGATCGCCGAGGACCAGGTTCAGCGGATTGCCGAGAATGTCGTTGGCCAGTGCCGCAACCACTTCATAGTTGCGTTGCACGGTCGGCCGGGTGCCGATGCCGTTCGGGTTGGCGCTGATCCGTGGGCAGGTTCCGTCGAACGCCACGGTGTTGCGCATTCCCGCCGGTTTCGGGTTGTTCGGCAGCGCGAACAGATCGCTGCGCTGGGCCGTGTAGTTGCGCATCACGCCCCAGATCCCGCTCCAGTAACCTTCGAGGGAGGCGTCCATCGAGTACAGGTAATCACCCGTGGTCGCCGCCGAGCTGGACAGCATCGAGACCGGCGCAATGAAGCCCATCTGCTCGGAGATCCCGATCATTTGCGACGAGCGCCAACCCGAGTTGGAGCTGTTGCCGTAACCGGAACCGCTTTGCAGCCACTTCACCCCGTGCAGGGTCACGTTGTGCTCTTCTTCGTGACCGCCGGCATGCACCCGCAACCGCACGTTGTCACCGGTGTAGGTGCGCAGCATCGGCGTGAACGGATCACCCGGTTCAGCGCCGCCACGGTTGATGTGCGGCGGGAACAAGGTGGTGCCGCCAGTCGGGCCGGTGGCGGCGGTGATCAGGTTCGGCGCCTGGTTCATCGCCGGGATCGCACGGTCGGTGCGGCTTTGCATGGCGTACGCCAGATCGCCGCCGAGGCCGTAGGCCTGCATGCCGCGCTTGCCGTCAGGGCCGATCTTGTAGGGGTCGTATACCCGCAGGGCCAGCGGTTCGTTGCGGTAGTTGACCACGAACATGCCGGGGTCATCGACCGAAATCGCTTGTGGGCACGGCCGGCTCGGGCAACCGGGGACCATACCGCCCTGCACTTCGAGAATGCCGTCCAACAGGGTGCTGGCGTTGTTGCGCACCGGCGGATTGATCGCGTAGCGGAAACTGTCCGCAGTGGCCGGGAACGCTTGTGGATTCGGCACCCCGTTGGGACCCGCGCCCACGTACACACCGGCTTCATAGGCATGCTGGAAGTCGCTGTACTCAAGGAAGAACTCACGGAAGCTGTCGTTCTTGCCGTCGCCATCCAGATCGCCGGTGGACACCACGGCTTGCCACGAAGTCGGCCCGCCATCCTGGCGCGCGCCGCTGTACAACGGCTCGCCGGTTTCGGCGTGGAACCAGGTGGAACCGGCCGGTTCAGCCAGCACGGTGGCGTACAGACCAATCTGCTGGTGAGTCGATGGCCCGAGGTGATCGTGGGTGAAAATGGTCCCCAGGCCACGATCGACGCCTTTGCTGTTCACCACCGGGTCGGCAAACCAGCGCTGCATCGCGGTGCGCGCCCCGACCCAGTCGGCCCGGCCAAACTGGCCGAAGTACGGGTGGTTTTTAGCTTTCGGGCAGGCCGGTGTGCCGTCACGCGGGTCAGTGCCCTGGCATTGGTTGAACTCGCGGATGGCGTGGATGCGTTCTTGCACCGCACCGGGGGAAAGTACGCCGTCTTCGTAGTTCCAGCCGTTGGCCGATCCGTCCGCCGCCGTCAGGTCCCATTTCGGCAAATGAATGTGCTGGCCGATCACGTCAGTCGGCGTGCGCACCTGATAGTCGTCCATTTCATAGGTGGCCGGCACCAGGTTGGTTTGCTGGTATTGCACGCAGTCGAGGGTGTTCATGCGCATCACCAAAGGCTCTGGCGGACGCTGCTTGGTGATCACCGGCCAGGCGTCTTCCCACAGGGCCAGAATGCGCGCTTGCGGGAAGTGGTAGCCGACCTTGTTGTAGACCGCGTCGAACTGGATGTTCGCCGCTTTGTAGACCCGTGGCCGGTCAGCCGTGAAGGTCGAGGCCCCGCTGAAGGACATGCCGTCGAGCCGTTCGCCGCTGAAAAACTCGCCCATGCCGGCACTGCTGGTCAGGCGTTTTTGCCGGTCGTCCATGCACGGTTCGTAGAAAGGTGCACCGGCGACTGGTAGCGCACCGTTAGTGCGGAAGGCGCGTGCGACGATTTGATTGCCGGGCAGCACGGCGAAGCTCGGGTGGTCTTTTTTCGCGTGGAAGGCCATGGCCGCCTGTTCGACTTCGGTGCCCTCTTCCGGCAGGTAAAGCGCTTTGGCGCGGGTCACTTCCTTGGAGAAATCCAGCGAGGTGGTCACGGTGTTCGCCTCGCCACCGGCAGAGAAACCGTCCAGGGAATGGCGTCCCAAACCGCCGTCCCAGCCACCGGACTGCGCCGGATCGAGGTTGGCCCACAAGGCATTGCCGCTGGTTTTCAAGGCATAGGCCTTGGCGGCGTCGAGCATGTCCAGCGGTGGGGTTGGTGGACGTTGGCCGACCGAACTTTCCATGCCACCGATCCAGAACGGATAACCAGGGTTTTTCAGGCTGCCGTCGGCGTTGCGGTTGGCGTAGCTGCGGTCAACCAGCGCCAGAGAGCCAATGGCCTGGGCCCCACCGCTTTGCTCACCGTCGCCGTCTTCATCATCGCCATTGCCAGCCACCAGGGTCTCACCGACTTTCGGCACGACCACGACCTTGCCCGGCATCGGCGCCATGGCTTTGCCCGGTAGCGGCACGACCGCTGGAATCGGCGTGCCGGCAATGATCTCGCCATCGGGCAAGGCCCGGGCGCCAGCGGCCGGTTTACCGCTGCGCAGTGCATAAGGTTCGCTGTGATAACCGTCGGCGCCCTGCTGGGACACCTCGAGTCGGGTGCCTTCTTCAAACACGTCATGCACCCGCCACATGCTCCACATGCCTTGGGCGAAGTGCGGATAGAAGTGACAGTGATAGATCGCATCACCGGCAACGCGATTGCGGTTGCCCGACCCGCCGTTGGCGATTTCATAGGTGTAGCCGGCGCCCGGCCCGATGCCTTGGGCGTCGACATAGTCAGAGTTGTCGTCGTTGGGATTGAACAGCCACTGGTGCCCGTGGAGGTGGAAGATGTGTTGTTCGTGGCCGTTGTGGGTGTTGCGGAATTTGACGAAGTCACCGATGTAGCTGTGGTTGACGTTGGACGGCTCGGACGGATACAGCGCCATCGTCGCCTTGACCCCGACCTGATCGGCGCGCGGTGTTTCGCCCGGCCGGATGCTTTCCAGACCGGCGTTGGCCGGTACGTCCACCAGCATCGCCACGTCGCCGACGGTGTGCGAGCTGAGGAAGAATTCTTCATAGGCACAAGACAGGCAATCGTGCATCGGCCCGACGCCTAACCGGTTGGCCACCACTTCGGCGCCCATGCCGCCGGAGCCGTAGTTGATCATGAACGAATCGCGGGTCGGCTCCAGCACGTGGCCCATGACCGGGTCTTCCCAGTACGCGGGGAATGCCTGGGTCGCGGCGGTTTCATCCTGGAATTGCGAGGCGAAATCGCGGAACGGTTCCAGCCGGTTAGGCAGCGCCGGGTTGCGTTTGCCGATGGCTTCCAGCGGATAGGTCGACGGTGGGAAGCTGCCGTCGGCGTAGCTGCCCATGACGATCGCATCGCTCTCGCTGGAGATGATTTCGTTGCCGTCGACCATGTTGATGATCGGCGTGCCGGCCTTGCCTTCACGAATCCACGGTTCACGCTGCGGGTAGCGTGCCTGGTAATCGACAATCGGTTGACCGGCCGGCGTGCGGCCGGTGCTGGCGAGGCGCATTTCTTCTTCGGTCACGGTGTTGCGATAGGTGCGGCCGCCCTTGGGCACCACCACCACTTCGCCGAACAGGCCATTGGCGACGTTGCCCGCATCGCCTTCACCACCGAACGTTGCACCGCGGCTGCTGGCGGCGAACGCCCCTTCACGCTCGGCGTACAAGGTGTAGGAACGGGTCGCGCCGGGGGCAACCAGCGTATTGGGGTTGCGTCCGGTGTAGGCCGAAATGTCGTCAATGCTGTTGACCGCCTGCAGACCATTGACCTGAAAGCCGACGTGGCGGTCGGTGACCTGCTCATCAACCTTGAACTGCTCCGCGTTGCCGATTTCTACCTCGCCCTCGATTTCCCCCTCTTCTTCCTCGCCGCTGTCGTGACTGCCAGGGTTGGCCTGATAGGCCAGCAGGTTCTGCAAATTGATGGTCAGGCAGTCACCGGCGGCAACCCGCAACACCAATGGACGCGGACGCTTGTCGGGCCGCAGCGAAACCTTGCCCGGCACCGCTGCGCCACCGTAGGCCAGGGACACATTGTGATCGTCGACCACATCACGACGCAGGGCGAACATCATGCCGTTGGCGTTTTGTGCGCCGAGGCGGTTGAACATGAGCGGTTGATCCAGCGCCACGACGTTCGCCACCAGATTTCGTTCACAACGCACGGCGGCTTCGGCCAACTCGATGCCAAACAGGGGTGCAACAAGCAGCAGCAAGTTAACCAAATGATGAGCGTGGGGAATGCCGGTCATAATCACGGGCCTCGCTTTGGGTACTCACGGGAATGATTCTCGACAAATCCCTTTGAGCAATCCGCATGCCATAAATTTTTTTGTTATTTTTCAGCTAGCTACGTAAACGACTTGATAAGTCGGGGGATATTCCCCACCCAATCCCCACCATTCGGGTTGCCCTCTGATTCCACCAAGACGCCCACACCTGTAGGAGCCGGCTTGCTGGCGATCGGATTTGTGGACAGGTGGTGATTGTGAAAATGCTTTCGCCGGCAAGCCGGCTCCTACAGATGAATGTGTTGCCCCACATGTGGGGCCATCACCCATCACAGCGGCGCATCCACGGCCAGGCCTTGCAAGCGGCGATATTGGCGCAGCACGCTCGGCACATAACGGCGGGTTTCGGCGAACGGCGGGATCACCCCGCCACGGCTCAGCACCGCTTGCGGCCCGGCGTTGTAGGCCGCCACGGCGAGCGCGATGTCGTTGTCAAACAGGGTCATCAGGCGCTTGAGGTATTTGGCCCCACCCTGAATGTTGGCCTTGGGGTCATAGACGTTGGTCACGCCCATTTCCCGGGCGGTATCGGGCATCAATTGCATCAGCCCGCCAGCCCCCTTCGATGAGGTCGCGCCGGAGTCGTAGTGGGACTCGGCCTGGATCACCGCATGCAACAGCGCCGCCGGTAATTGATTGGCCTTGGCAGCCGCCGAAACCAGCTCGGCATAGGGTTGCCGGGCAATCATCTGTGGCTGTTGATCAAGGCTGACCTGCGCCGATTCAGGCTCGCGGATCACCCGTTCATAGGTACGGCCGGGGCGGTGGACATTGGACAAAACGTAGCTGCCCTTGCTGTCCACGGAAACGAATACATCGGCCTGAGCTGTGCCTGCCAGCAGCATGCAGCCGAGCAGTCCAGTGGTGAGTGTTTTCATTATTCTGTCTCCCCTGACCGTCCCCGAAAAATGGGGCTATTGCCCCAATGACCGGTAGTGAACCAGCCATACGCAAGCACTGTGCCGTAAGCGCGAAGGCCAGTAATTCAGGGGTTGCGGCAGGATGTCCGGGGGTGAGCATGGCAATTGCATGAGCCTCTGTGGCGACCCTTCTGCCGACTGTGTGAGGTCATCATGAATCATCGTCTGTGTTGTGCCCCGCGTAACGGCTCACCGCGAGCCCAGCGCGGGTTCACGTTGCTCGAACTGTTGGTGGTGCTGGTGGTGCTGGGGTTGTTGGCCGGCATCGTCGCGCCGAAGTATTTCGCCCAACTCGGCCGCTCCGAAGTGAAGGTGGCCAAGGCGCAAATCGAAGGCCTGGGCAAAGCGCTGGATTTGTACCGCCTGGAGGTCGGCCATTACCCGTCGACCGAGCAGGGTTTGCAGGCGCTGGTCACCGCGCCCAGTGACGAAACCCGCTGGACCGGCCCCTACCTGGCGAAAAAACTGCCGCAGGATCCGTGGGGCCGCAATTACACCTACCGCTACCCCGGCGAAAACGGTGAATACGACCTGTTGTCCATGGGCAAGGACGGTCAACCCGGCGGCGAAGGCGAAAACGCCGAAATCACCAGTTGGCAGTGACGGGAGGCGAGCATGCGCTTTCATCTCAAGGCCGTCGGCAAGGCTGGCGTGGTCTCGATGACGGTCGAGGCCCATGGGGACAGCGAGGCCCGACGCATTGCCGAAGACCAGGGCCTGCGGGTCGTCAGCCTGCAAGCCGAAAAGCACTGGCGGGCGTTGCGTCTGCAAAAGCGCGAGACGTTCAACCTGGTGCTGTTCAGCCAGGAGCTGACCACCCTGCTCAACGCCGGCCTGCCGTTGATCGATGCGCTGGAAAGCCTGGCGGAAAAAGAAACCGCGCCACAGGCCCGCAAAACCTTGAGTGAACTGGTGCGCCTGCTTTATGAGGGCAAATCGTTCTCCCAGGCGTTGGGTCAGTTGTCAGCGGTTTTCCCCCCGCTCTATGTGGCACTGGTGCAGTCCAGCGAGAAGACCGGCGCGGTGGGCGATGCGCTGGGCCGCTATGTCAGCTATCGCCAGCGCATGGACGAGGTTCGACAGAAGATCGTCAGCGCTTCGATCTACCCCATGCTGTTGCTGGTGGTGGGAGGTGGCGTGGTGCTGTTTCTGATGGGTTACGTGGTGCCGCGCTTCAGCCTGGTGTTCGAAGGGCTGGGCAATAACCTGCCGTGGCTGTCACAAGTGCTGATGAACAGCGGGATGTTCCTGCATGCTCACCAGGGTGAATTCTTCGGCACCTTGGCGGCGGTCGTCGTCGCCCTCGCCTTCCTCCAGCGCCAACCGGCCTTTCGTCGGGGCGTGGACCGGGTGATCGAAAAGCTCCCGGCAGTCCATCAACGCATCTTCATGTACGAACTGGCGCGCTTCTATCGCTCGCTGGGGATTCTGCTGCAGGGCGGCATTCCTCTCGTCACCGCCATGGGCATGGTCCGTGGCCTGCTCACCGCGGCCTCCCGCGTGCGCCTGGACCAGGCCTGCGAGCGGGTGCGCGAGGGGCAATCGCTGTCGACGGCGCTGGAGCTCAATCACCTCGTGACGCCGGTGTCCCTGCGCTTGCTACGTGCCGGCGAGCAGTCCGGCAACCTCGGACAAATGATGGAACGCAGCGCGGATTTCTACGACGAAGAAATCAGCCGCTGGATCGAATGGTTCGTACGCTTGTTCGAACCCTTGCTCATGACCTTCATCGGCCTGTTGATCGGGGTCATCGTGATCCTGATGTACATCCCGATATTCGAACTGGCCTCGAGCATTCACTGACCCCGGGACAGGGTCGACTCGTACCGTTCATCGTTCATCGACGTTGCAACTGAATAAACCGGAACGTTGCAGTGTTCTCCCACTGAATCGAGCAGCAAGTTGCATTGTTCATCAACGTTCCAACCTGAATAAAAAGACGGAGAACGACATGCACATCAACAAGCTTTTACTGGCAGTAGCTATTGGCGCGGTTTTGTCGGCGTCTACCGTATTGATTCCGGACAGCCTGTCCGGCGTATCGAGCGCTCAGGCCAAGGATGGTGGGGGTGGTGGCGGCTCTGGTGG
>NZ_JAGYFZ010000105.1:0-19801 GCF_019946675.1 Pseudomonas sp. BF-B-15 | reverse complement strand
CGCCTTGCGGTGATCTCTCGGCCCTCATCGCCGGCAAGCCGGCTCCTACAGGGTTGCGTTATGGCATCGAACGGGGGCGTGTTCGGTCATCAAGGGTGGCTATCTGCTGCTAATTATGGAACCTTTTAAAAGGTGGAGGCGTCCACTCCCCTGTTACGGCACTCGTCCCAGGGGCTTAAAAATCAGCAAGTTAGCCTGACGAGGCTGCGCTTATGGCTCGATTCATGTCCCTTCGCGGACATAGAACGCGCTGCTTCTCGCGAACGCTTACTTCGGCAGCCAGGACTGGCATTGCCACACGAAGCTGCGTTCGCCGACAAAGAAAAAAGGAGTCCGCCTGTGGCTATTCGCTATGGCAAAGGGCTGACAGGAGGTGCGGTTGTCGTCGCCCTTCTGGCCCTGCTGGTCCACTGGATTGGCATCAACACGATCGAACAGTACCGCGACGATTTGTTGTTTTACCTGCAAGCTCATCTGATTCTCGTCCTCGCCTCCATGCTGGCCGCCCTTGTTGTGGGCATACCCGCCGGTATCTTCCTCAGCCGTCCGACCATGGTGGGACGCGCCGAACGCTTCATGCAGATCTTCAACATCGGCAACACCGTGCCGCCTCTCGCCGTACTGGCCATTGCCCTGGGGATTCTGGGCATCGGCAGCGGCCCCGCGATCTTCGCCCTGTTCCTCGCCTCGCTGTTGCCGATCGTGCGCAACACCTATGAAGGCCTGAAAAATGTTCAGGGCTCCCTCAAGGAAGCGGCCGTCGGCATCGGCATGACGCCGACTCAAGTGCTGTGGCGGGTTGAACTGCCGAACGCCGTGCCGATCATCATTGGCGGTGTGCGTGTAGCCCTGGCGATCAACGTCGGTACCGCACCGCTGGCGTTCCTGATTGGCGCCAACAGCCTGGGCAGCCTGATTTTCCCCGGCATCGCCCTGAACAATCAGCCGCAACTGCTGCTCGGCGCGGCCTGCACCGCCCTGCTGGCCTTGCTGCTCGACGGCCTGGTGACACTCGCCAGCCGCCTCTGGCTCGAACGCGGCTTGCGCCCGTCTTAAGCCTCGGCAAAGGAATAATCATGAAGACATCAAGCTTTTTACTAGGCTGCGTTCTGCTGTTCTCGGGAATCGCCCAAGCCTCTGAAAAACCGGTGATCCGCATCGGCGCCCGGGTGTTCACCGAACAAACCCTGCTCGCGGAAATCACCTCCCAGTACCTGCGCGCCAAGGGTTATGACACCCAGGTGACTGGCGGTCTGGGCAGCAACCTCGCTCGCAGCGCCCACGAAAGTGGCCAACTGGACCTGATGTGGGAATACACCGGCGTCTCACTGGTGGCCTACAACCATGTCACCGAAAAACTCGACAGCGCTCAGTCCTACGCCAAGGTGAAAGAACTCGACGCGAAAAAAGGCCTGGTCTGGCTGACCCCGTCGAAGTTCAGCAACACCTACGCCCTGGCCCTGCCGGAAAAAACCGCGAAGGCCTACCCGCAGATCAACACCATCAGCGAGCTGAACACGGTGATGCAGGCTGAGGCGAAGACTAATCATCTGGTCGCGCTGGACACCGAGTTCGCCAACCGCTCCGACGGTCTGGACGGCATGGTCGACCTCTACAGCATGAACCTGACGCGCAAAAACATCCGCCAGATGGATGCAGGCCTGGTCTACACCGCCCTGCGCAATGGCCAGGTGTTCGCCGGTCTGGTCTACACCACCGACGGTCGCTTGAACGCCTTCAAGTTGAAACTGCTTGAAGACGACAAGCACTACTTCCCGGACTACACCGCCGCGCCAGTGGTGCGTCAGGTTTACCTCGATGCCCACCCGCAACTGGCGCAAGAGATCAAGCCGCTGGCCGAGCTGTTCGATGACGAAACCATGCGCCAGCTCAACGCGCGGGTCGATGTCGATCACGAAAGCCCTTCATCCGTTGCCGCCGACTTCCTGCGCCAGCACCCCATCAACTAAGGAGGAAAAGTCATGGAATTTCTCAACGCCTTTTCCCATCTCGACTGGCCGCAGGTGCTGCATCTGACCTGGCAGCACATCACCCTGGTCGGCATCGCCGTGACCCTGGCGATTCTGGCCGGCGTGCCGCTGGGCATTCTGATGACGCGTTTCCCGACGCTCGCCGGCCCCTTGCAAGCCAGCGCCACGGTGCTGCTGACCGTACCGTCGATTGCACTGTTCGGCCTGCTGCTGCCGTTCTACTCCAAATTCGGCCAGGGCCTGGGGCCGATGCCCGCGATCACGGCAGTGTTTCTGTACTCGTTGCTGCCGATCATGCGTAACACCTACCTCGCCCTGACCGGCGTCGAACCGGGCATTCGCGAAGCCGCACGCGGCATCGGCATGACCTTCGGCCAGCGCCTGCGCATGGTCGAACTGCCCATCGCCGTGCCGGTGATCCTCGCCGGCGTGCGCACCGCCGTGGTCATGAACATCGGTGTCATGACCATCGCCGCGACCATCGGCGCCGGTGGCCTCGGTGTCCTCATTCTCGCTTCCATCAGCCGCAGCGACATGTCGATGCTGATCGTCGGCGCCGTGCTGGTCAGCCTGCTGGCCATCTTCGCCGACCTGCTTCTGCAATGGCTGCAACGCACGCTGACTCCAAAAGGACTGCTCAAATGATCGAACTTCAAAACCTCAGCAAGACTTTCCAAAGCAACGGCAAAGATGTGAAAGCCGTGGACTCGATCAGCCTGACCGTCAATGAAGGCGAAATCTGTGTGTTCCTCGGGCCATCGGGCTGCGGCAAAAGCACCACGCTGAAGATGATCAACCGCCTGATCAAGCCGACCTCGGGCAAGATCCTGATCAACGGCGAAGACACCACCGACCTCGACGAAGTGACCCTGCGTCGCAACATCGGTTACGTGATCCAGCAGATCGGCCTGTTTCCGAACATGACCATCGAGGAAAACATCACCATCGTTCCGCGCCTGCTGGGCTGGGACAAGCAGAAGTGCCACGACCGCGCCCGCGAGTTGATGAGCATGATCAAGCTTGAACCCAAGCAATATTTGAATCGTTATCCGCGCGAATTGTCCGGCGGTCAGCAGCAACGGATCGGCGTGATTCGCGCACTGGCGGCGGATGCACCGTTGCTGTTGATGGATGAACCGTTCGGCGCGGTCGACCCGATCAACCGCGAGATGATCCAGAACGAGTTCTTCGAGATGCAACGGGCGCTGAACAAGACCGTGATCATGGTCAGCCACGATATCGACGAAGCGATCAAGCTCGGCGACAAGATTGCAATCTTCCGCGCCGGCAAGCTGTTGCAGATCGATCACCCGGACACGCTGCTGGCGCACCCGGCGGACGACTTTGTCAGCAACTTCGTCGGCCAGGACAGCACGCTCAAGCGTCTGCTGCTGGTGAAGGCCGAAGACGCGGCGGACAACGCACCGTCCGTCAGCCCGGAGACGCCGGTGGCTGAAGCGCTGGAGCTGATGGATGAACATGACCGTCGTTATGTCGTGGTCACGGACGGTGAGAACAAGGCGCTCGGTTATGTACGACGTCGCGACCTGCACCGTCAGACCGGGGCTTGCGCACAGTATCTGCGTGAGTTCAATGCCACGGCGGCGTACGACGAGCATTTGCGCATCCTGCTGTCGCGGATGTACGAGTTCAACCGTTCGTGGTTGCCGGTGATGGATGCCGAGCGGGTGTTTTTGGGGGAAGTGACGCAGGAATCGATTGCGGCCTATCTGAGCTCAGGACGCTCACGGGGCATGAAAACCAATATCGTGTCGCCGGCCGAGGCAGTCGCCTGACAGCCTGAATCGCTGGGTAAAAATGCAAAACCTGTGGGAGCGAGCCTGCTCGCGATAGCACCTTGTCAGCCAACGAAGATGTTGAATTTGAAATTGCCATCGCGAGCAGGCTCGCTCCCACAAAAATCGCACAGCCTGTGACCGGAAAAAAATATCAACACCTGCCTCGGCAAGCGGCCTCCAAAAAGGTCCGCCGAAACAGTCAAAAAATCACTCAGCCGTCCTTTTCGCAGCTATCGTCGCCGATGTTGACGCCATCGCAGTTGTCTTTGAGTTGGCAGACATAAGCGTCGAACGTGCAGGTATTTTTAACACTTCAGATTTCCTCGGGAACATCGGCCTGTCATCTGTGTCGAGTACAAGGAGAGCTGGCGGCAACGTGCGTCAGACAAGTGCAAAAACGCGACATTTTTTGTTGATCTCAAGCCCCTCACGCCCTAAAGTTCGCGCCGAACGTCCATGCTGGAAACGATCCATCCGGCTCAAGTACTGACGACGAGACAGCAAGGCCAAGGGAAAGCACCGCTTCCCATGGCCTTTTTGCTTTCGGCGACATGCCTTGGGAAGTAGGCGAACCAAAGTGGGGATACGGAGGACGTTCATTTGCACCCATTGATTAATCTAGTTTGCCAGTAGGAGTTCCCAGCATGTCGATCAACGTCGAAGACTATTTCGCGCGCGATACCTTTCAGAAAATGAAGGCTTTCGCCGACAAACAAGAAACCCCGTTCGTGGTAATCGACACCGCGATGATCAGCCAGGCCTATGACGACCTGCGCGCCGGTTTCGAATTCGCCAAGGTCTACTACGCCGTCAAGGCCAACCCGGCTGTCGAAATCATCGACCTGCTCAAAGAGAAAGGCTCGAACTTCGACATCGCCTCGATCTACGAGCTCGATAAAGTGATGAACCAGGGCGTCGGCCCGGATCGCATCAGCTACGGCAACACCATCAAGAAATCCAAGGACATCCGCTACTTCTACGAGAAGGGCGTGCGTCTGTATGCCACCGACTCCGAAGCCGACCTGCGCAACATCGCCAAGGCTGCACCGGGTTCGAAAGTCTACGTGCGCATCCTCACCGAAGGCTCGACCACTGCCGATTGGCCTTTGTCGCGCAAATTCGGCTGCCAGACCGACATGGCCATGGACCTGCTGATCCTCGCTCGCGACCTGGGCCTGGTGCCTTACGGCATCTCGTTCCACGTCGGCTCGCAACAGCGCGACATCAGCGTCTGGGACGCAGCGATCGCCAAGGTCAAAGTGATCTTCGAGCGCCTGAAAGAAGAAGACGGCATCCACCTGAAGCTGATCAACATGGGTGGTGGCTTCCCGGCCAACTACATCACCCGCACCAACAGCCTGGAAACCTACGCTGAAGAAATCATCCGCTTCCTCAAGGAAGACTTCGGTGACGATCTGCCGGAAATCATCCTGGAACCGGGCCGTTCGTTGATCGCCAACGCCGGCATCCTGGTCAGTGAAGTGGTGTTGGTTGCACGCAAATCCCGCACCGCCGTCGAGCGCTGGGTGTACACGGATGTGGGCAAGTTCTCCGGCCTGATCGAAACCATGGACGAAGCCATCAAGTTCCCGATCTGGACCGAAAAGAAAGGCGAAGTGGAAGAAGTGGTTATCGCCGGCCCGACCTGCGACAGCGCCGACATCATGTACGAGAACTACAAGTACGGTTTGCCGCTGAACCTGGCGATCGGTGATCGTTTGTACTGGCTGTCGACCGGTGCGTACACCACCAGCTACAGCGCCGTCGAGTTCAATGGCTTCCCGCCGCTGAAGTCGTTCTACGTGTAATACCGCTTGCTGTAACAACAGAAGGTCCATGACATGTCATGGACCTTTTTTTATGCCCGGGACCAGTACCGCATTTGTTCAGCCATCGACTTGACCTCTTCCAGCACATGCTCGACCTGCGCCAGAGTGCAGTTCAATTGCGAGAGTTTAATAGTCGGCCTGACGTTACGTAATTCAAGCTCAGCTACCGTCAGAAAGTGCTGCATTGCATAGAGGAAGTCGCTCAGATTGTGAATCGCCGAGCAGGCCCCTGTCTTGATCGCGAACAGTTCACGCAGATGCTCGTTCGCCCGCGCCTGACGCGCCTGTGCAGAATCGCCTGGACTGGCAGCGCCACTCAGCCCGGGCAGGCCTGATCCGCCATCCACGTACCAGGCTTCAAGTCGGGAATAGCGCGAGTGGCACTCACAGGATTTCAACGTCAACGACCGGAAAAACCGCTCGAACACGTTCTGGATATCATTGTGCAATTCCTGCGGCACAGCCTTGAAGTCCAACAGTGCAGCCTTGGTACGACCCAGGCGCAGAGAAAGCTCGAAAGCCAGGCCGTCGACATCACTGGGAGGAAACCAGATCCACCACTGCGATCGGGACAGGCTGAATAATTTGTAGTTCACGGAGTTGATACTGAAAGAGCGGCCTTGCTTGTGCGACAGTTTGGCCAGAATTCGGCACTCCACGGCAAACACCTCGATGGAGTGCAAGTTCTCATCACACACCTTACCCAGCGCCGAAATATCAGCCTCAAGCCGTTCCAGATAACCGGTACTGAATGAAGCCAGCACTTTAAGACGCTCGGCGTCAGGTCCTGTCGTCGGCACATGCCCCTGACGTTGCAAGTTGTCCGAATGGCTTTTCAGTTGATCCAGCGTGGCGGGAAGTGCGCGGAGGAAATCGAAGTATTTTTTCAACGCAACGAAATGCGTCTTCGCAAGCAAAAACTCATACATGGCAAATAACCTGATGACACTGACGAAGGCCAGCGTGGGAAACCGTCACCGATCAATATCCGGCAAGGGGAGCGATGCTCAATGCCCCCCCTGCCATCAGTGAATGCTGGCGTTACGGCAGTGAAACCGGCGTCAGAAAGCCAATGAACTGGCTCGCTTCTTTAATGGCCCTGGCACTGCGCGTCGCGACATCACCCGCCGTGTCGCCCTCCATGACCGTCAGGAATTGCTTGAATGCAGCAACAGCCAGCTTGTACTCGCCCACATAACGCTGGCGTTGGTCGTCCAGCGCATGAATCAAGTGGATAAACTCGATCTTGCCCACCGACTGATCGATATCCCGGTCTTTGAGCGCAATCTTTCGACCAAGCTCATTGACCTTGTCCTGAAGCTTGTTGCTTTCATGGATCATGTTGATGAAGGTGATGCCTGCATTGATATCGTCCATGGCTTTCTTCAGCTCATCGATCGCAAACATCACGATCTGAGCTTGCGGCGGCGCCATGCCCAGTTCTTTGAGCTTATCGATGGTCAAGGCAATGTCTTTGCCGATTTTCTCGATGCCGGCTTTTTCGATAGCGCTGATTGCCTCGGACAAAACCTTGAGCTCACGTTGAAGCTTGACCTGAGTCTCGCTCAACGCTTGTTTGGACTCTTTGGCATCGAGTTGGTCCTTTTCCAGGCCCGCGATGTAACCCAATGTGGTACGTCGGTCATACCCGTCGCTGATGTTGGCCAGGCGAATACTCACTTTGCTCGCCTCGCTGCGCGTGATGGCGAGTATTTTTTTCAATGCCGCAATGAGATCCTCTTCAATCTCGTCGAACTCCTCGGAACCCTCAACGGCACCGGTCAGTTCCTTTTCAAGCGCCACTAACTTACGAACCTTGGACTCCAGGTCCATCTTGCTGTTGAGGCTAGATTCACGCAGATCCCGGGCTGCGGCACCGACATCGCCGAGCAACCTTTGAAAGCGATCGAATACACCCGGCAAGTAATTGAGCCGGATAAAAAGGGCTTCGGCCGCGACAGCATCGTCACGCATCGCATGGTGGCTGTCCTTCAGAACCTGAAGATTCGGCTCCGGGTAGTTCTGCTTGATGGAAAAAGTTGTCATTTTGGGTACCGCCCTTCCTTGGTCCTGGTTGTATTCCTGATCCGCTTCCCTGAACACTTCGATCAAGAGGTCCGCATCATTGTGGATTTGCACCCAAGGGCCGACGACCTCTCGGAATGACGACATGAAGCGCCTCAAACTCAGCGCATCGGTGATGCCCAACATGGCGTTCGACGATTCATCGACGTACCGATGCATCACATTCCAGACGTGTATGAGATTCTGCGTGGCCAGATCAGCATCAATGGCGATGACGGTCAGGTTTTGCAGATCCTGTTCGACACGCTTTAACGAACCGAGGGTCTGGTTCATGTTTCTCAGGACTTCAATGTCTTTGTCCTGCGCCGCGTTCAGTTCCTTGCGTACGGCTCGTACCGCCTCCGCTTCGACACCGTAGTAAATAGCCATTCCCAAGCCGAAAAGATTCAACCCGGCTGCCGAGCCCAGCGCCTTGTCGACCAACGCCTGGTATTGGGTATTCTTTTCCAGAATCTCTTCGGCACGACGGGCGATAACTTCATCGAGTTTCTTGACTTCCGCTGGATAGGAATTGGTTTGAATCAATGCCACTCGCAACTTGATACCTGGAAGCACTTTTTCACGCAGGTCATAACCAAACTTGTCCAGATCGGTTTTTATACCCCGGACACTCACCAGATTGGATGCAACCCTGTCGAATATTTTACCCAGGTAAAACTTCATGTCCGGAATCGTATCCGCATCAAGTTCTATACCGGGAAATTTATCGCCCAGTTCAAGTTGCAACTTTTTCAGTTGCTCCAGTGTTTTGACATTGTACTTTTCAAGCCATGGACCGGACTTCAGATCAAGGTAGACCTCTTCCATGTCTTCGCCGTAGCGCTGCATGCTTGCGCCAAACAGCTTCAGTTCGGTCCCGGTGATCATGATGCGTTCGCGCAGCGGTGACCAGCGCCTGGCGTGATCACGAGTCTCGGCAAACGTCTTCAGGAAGTCGGCGGCCCTGAGTCCGTCACCGCCATCCTGGCCCGCACCGAAGCGCAGATAGTCGGTGACATCCTTCAATGTATAAGGAAGGGCCAAGCCTGCAGCTTCGTACCTGCGCAGATCAATGATTTGTTTTTTTGTCAGCAACAAACCGGCTTCACGCGTCACATTATCCGCATCCGCGTTGGACGCATCGGACAGGATCTTTGGAACTTCGGTTGCAAACTCGGTAATCTTCTCGTAGTTCGCCCCCCGTAAAGAGTTCTCCCACAATGTGTCATTGCTCATAACTACTCCATTAACTATAGGCATGAATATATTTAAATAATTTAAAGCAGATCGTAACAGCGCACTGTCAAATCCAATTTAACTGCGCCGAACAAAAGACTAATCCACTTATAAAAGTGCTGTCAAAGAAACCCTGAGGGGCATATATAAGAAAAGAATACAAACCTGCAAAACAACCCACTTCATGTTTATATGAAGCGTCTTTCAGGTTCGACCGAACAGTGTTTGTTCGTGATGGGCAAACTCCTCAGCCAAACACTTGAGCGCAGGGTCGGACGCTTCGCGCAAGCGTTGGACACTGACCCGCAGGAACCGCTGATTGCCGTTGACCATCGCCTGGCGCAACCAGGCCATTCCTTCGTCAAGCCTGCCCTGCTCCACCAAAACTGCGCCATGACTGAACTGCCCACGAAAATCCCCGGCATCGGCCGAGCGTCGATACCACTCGCGTGCGCCTTGCAGATCCGCGGGGCAAATCCGTCCTTCCTCCAGGTAACGCCCAAGCAGGTTCATCGACTTCGCATGGCCCAGCTCCGCAGCGCGGCGATAGAGGTTCAGCGCTTGCGGCTGATCTTCGGTCACCCCGCGCCCGGTCGCCAGCAGGTTGGCGTAGTTGTACATCGCCCAATCCAGTCCGGCTTCAGCGCCGACGCGATAATGCTGCGCTGCAACCGAAGCATCTGCCGCACAACCCCAGCCATGTTCATGACAGCGACCGAGCATGTTGCGCGCCATCAGGTGCCCGCGCTGAGCGGCTATCTCGAACCAGCGCAGCGCCAGCGGTTGATCCAGCGCGATGCCCTGTCCGTCCAGCAGAATCTGGCCGAGCAAGGCTTGCGCGTCGAGCACGCCTTCGCGGGCAGCGATCAGGATCGCCTGAGCAGCACGCGCAGGACTTTCCTCAAGCATGGCTTTGAGGTGATCGCCGTCGAGCACTTCCTCGCGGCGCAGTTGAAAACTCATACCTCGACCCAGCGACGCAACAGGTTGTGATACGTGCCGGTCAGGCGGATCAGTGAAGGGTGGTCGGGCATGTCCTGCGTCAGTTGCTGGATCGCTCCGTCCATCTCGAACAGCAGGGCGCGCTGGCTGTCTTCGCGGACCAGGCTTTGGGTCCAGAAGAATGAGGCGAACCGTGTACCACGGGTGACGGCATTGACCTTGTGCAGGCTGGTGCCGGGGTACAAGACCATGTCGCCGGCCGGCAACTTCACGCGCTGGGTGCCGTAGGTGTCCTGGATTTCCAGTTCGCCGCCGTCGTAGTCCTCCGGCTCACTGAAGAACAGGGTCGACGACAAATCCGTGCGCACACGCTCGATGCTGCCTTTGGGCTGGCGCACGGCGTTGTCGATATGAAAATCGAAACTGCCGCCCGCTGTGTAACAGTTCAGCAACGGAGGAAAGACCTTGTGCGGTAACGCCGCTGACATGAACTGCGGATTTTTCCACAACCGTTCCAGCATCGCCGCGCCGACTTCCTTGGCCAGTGGATGACCTTCCGGCAGTTGCAGGTTGTGTTTGGCCTTGGCCGACTGGTAGCCGGCGGTGATCTTGCCGTCGGCCCAATCTGCCTGTTCCAGAGCCTCGCGGATGCGCTGCACTTCTTCTTTAGTGAACAAGCCGGGAATGTGCAGCAGCATGAGGACCACCTGAAGACAAAGGGGCGTCAATGGTATTGATTCTTATTGACGCTGTAAAACCCCCAAGACGAATGAAACAGCAAAAACCGTAAGGGTAAATTGTAAAGAATGTAAATTCAGTGCGAATAGAAACGTTTCGCAATTGATACATAGACGCGTCTACCCTATATTCCGCGGCCTCAAATCCTTGGGGAGGGGAATTCACATGTCACGCCAACAACCACAATTACCTGTCAATTCACCGCGTTTGCTCGCTTCTGCGATTGGCGTGGCAATCACCGCCGGCTCTGCGGGGCATATGGTTTTCGCGGCCGAAAAGACCGAAAAAGCGCCGAACAATGCGATTTCCCTGGACGCCACTGCCATCACCGGCGAAACACAGGACGATACCTCCTACAAGACCGATACCTCGGCCAACAAGAAATACACCGCACCGCTGCGTGAAACGCCGAAAAGTGTCACCGTGATTCCGCAGCAGGTGATCCGCGACACAGGCGCTACCAGCCTGGTCGACGCCTTGCGCACGACACCCGGCATCACCTTCGGTGCTGGCGAAGGCGGTAACCCGGCGGGCGACCGTCCGATCATTCGTGGCTTCAGCGCTGAAAGCGACACGTTCGTCGACGGCATGCGCGACCCGGCGTCCCAGAGCCGCGAAATCTTCAACGTTGAATCGATCGAAGTCAGCAAAGGTCCGGGGTCGGCCTACACCGGCGCCGGCTCCACCGGTGGCAGCCTGAACCTGGTGAGCAAGACCGCCAAACTGGGCAGTTTCTACAATGGCGGCTTCACCTGGGGCTCGGATCAGACCAAGCGCACCACACTCGACCTGAACCAGCAGATGACCGACACCTCGGCCTTCCGCCTGAACCTGATGAAACACGAAGCCAATGTCGCCGGTCGTGACACCGTGGACGTCAGCCGCTGGGGTGTCGCGCCGACGTTCGCTTTCGGCCTGGGCACCGATACCCGCATGACCCTCGGTTACTACCACGTTGAAACCGACGACATGCCGGACTACGGCATTCCGCTGACCCTGAACCCGGCCCGCAGCAAGTACAACGTCGACAAACCAGTGCATGTCGACCGCGACAACTTCTACGGCGTCACCAGCCGCGACTTCCGCGAGACCACTAATGACAGCGGCACCTTCAAGATCGAGCACGATCTGAATGAAGACCTGACCGTGTCCAACAGCTTCCGCATGTCCCGTTCGACGCTGGACTACATCGTCACCAACCCGGACGACAGCAAGGGCAACGTCGCCAAGGGCAGTGTGTACCGTGGCGCCAAGAGCCGTAATTCGACGTCCAGCGGCTGGATCAACCAGACCGACCTGAGCGCCAAGTTCGACACTGGCACCATCGCACACAGCCTGGTCACCGGTATTGAGTTCTCTTATCAAGACACCCACAACCGCCCTTACATCCTGACTTCGGCCGCCAGCGGCACGACGTGCAACACTGCACTCTTCCGCTCCGGCGACTGCACCAGCCTGTACAACCCGACGCCTGGGGATACCTGGAACGGCAAGATCACCGACAGCGCCGCGTTCACCGACACCGACACCAAAACCGCCGCGGCCTACGTGTTCGACACGCTGAAGTTCAACGATCAATGGTCCCTGAACCTGGGCCTGCGTTATGACAACTACCAGGTCGAATCCAGCGGCCACGCCAACGCTAGCAGCACAGCGCCGGCGAACGACTTCTCCCGCGAGAACACCAGCGACCTGGTCAACTACCAGATCGGCGTGGTCTACAACCCGTTGCCTAACGGCAGCATCTACGCGGCCTACTCCACCTCCAGCAACCCGTCCGGTGAAACCAGCGGCAACGGTGGCCTGGATCTGGCGGCGAACAACACCGATCTGGACCCGGAAAAGAACCGCAACTACGAGATCGGCACCAAGTGGGACTTCTTCGGTGACGACCTGTCGCTGACCGCTGCACTGTTCCGCACCGAGAAAACCAACGCACGCATGAACGATCCGGATGGTGCCACCTCGCAAGTGCTGGATGGCGAGCAAACCGTCAACGGCCTCGAGCTGACGTACACCGGTAAGCTGACCCGCAACTGGAGAGTCTTCGGCGGCTACACCTACATGGAAAGCGAAGTGGTCAAAACCACCCTCGCCGCCGATGAAGGCAACCACATGCCGAGCACCCCGCGGAACAACTTCACCCTGTGGTCGACTTACGACGTGGTGCCGGACAAGCTTACCGTTGGTGCGGGTGCCACTTTTGTTGACTCGCAGTTCGGCAACATCGCCAACTCGGTGGAGATCCCGTCCTACTGGCGTTACGACGCGATGGCCAGCTACCGCCTGACCAAAAACGTCGACCTGCAACTCAACGTGCAGAACCTGACCGACAAGCGTTACTTCGACCAGATACTGCAGACCCACTACGCCCACGTAGCGGCCGGCCGTACCGCCCTGCTGAGCGCCAACTTCCACTTTTGACCACACCACAACCCTGTAGGAGCAAAGCTTGCTCGCGAAGACGTCGGCATAGACAGCATTTATGTTGCCTGACACACCGTCATCGCCAGCAAGCTGTGCTCCTACAGGTGTGCAGATGAAGGCTGGAATCAGGGAAAGGCCCCGTTCACGCAATTGAACGGGGCTTTTGTGCGTAAAAAAGAATGCTTCTCGACAGCCCACGGCATAATGCGCGCCGTGATGACAATTTCGAACGAACAAGGCGAGTGACGTGTTGAAGAAAACCCTGTTCCAGTTGCACTGGTTTTTCGGTATCAGTGCCGGGCTGGTCCTGGCCCTCATGGGCATCACCGGGGCGATAGTGTCGTTTGAGGATGAAATCCTGCGCGCACTCAACCCGTCGGTGTTGCAGGTCGAGAAACAGGTCGCCGGTGTGCTGCCGCCCGCTGAACTGGTGGAAAAAATCGAGGGTGCATCGGGCAAGAAAGTCTCGATGCTCTGGGTCGACACCGACAGCGGTAACGCCGCACGGGTGAACTTCACCCCGCCACCGGGTGAGCGTCGCGGGGAGATGCGCTACTTCGACCCGTACACCGCCGAGTTCATGGGCGACGCCACCGGCCAGGGTTTCTTCGACCTGATGCTGAAACTGCACCGCTTCCTCGCCATGGGCGATACCGGTCGGCAGATCACCGGCGCGTGCACGCTGATTCTGCTGTTCTTCTGCCTGTCCGGCCTGTACCTGCGCTGGCCGCGTCAATGGAAAAGCTGGCGCGCCTGGCTGACCCTTGACTGGAAGAAAACAGGCCGCAGCTTCAACTGGGATTTGCACTCGGTGGCCGGTACCTGGTGCCTGGTGTTTTATCTGTTGGCAGCGCTGACCGGGTTGTCCTGGTCCTATGAGTGGTACAACAAGGGCCTGACCCGATTGCTGTCCGATGCGCCGCAGAATGAACGCGTTCGCAATCGTGGCCCGGCACCGGAAGGCCCGGCACCGACGGCCGATTACGCATCGATGTGGAGCAGCATTTACAGCGCTGCCGGCCCGGCATTGAGTGCGTACAACATTCGTATGCCGCCCGTGGCCGGGCAACCCGCGACGGTGTTTTACCTGTTGAACACCTCGCCCCACGACCGCGCGCTGAACCAGATCTCCCTCGATCCGGCCACCGGCGTCGTCAAACGCCATGACCGCTACAGCGACAAAAGCTTCAAGGCGCAACTGCTGACGAGCATCTACGCGCTGCACGTCGGCAGTTACTTCGGGATTGTCGGGCGGATCGTCCTGACGCTCAGCGCGCTGACCATGCCGCTGTTTTTCGTCACGGGCTGGTTGCTGTACCTCGATCGTCGACGCAAGAAAAAGCAGATCAAGGACGCCCGCAAAGGCCTCGAACAACCGGACAGCGATGCTCCGGCGTGGCTGATCGGCTTCGCCAGCCAAAGCGGGTTTGCCGAACAACTGGCGTGGCAGACCGCCGGCCAACTGCAAGCAGCAGGCCTGCCGGTAAAGGTTCAGCCACTGGCCAGCGTCAGCGAGCAAGACCTGCGGAACTCCGGCAACGCGCTGTTCGTGGTCAGCACCTTCGGCGACGGAGAAGCGCCGGACAGCGCCCGTGGTTTCGAACGCAAAGTGCTGGGCCGGGCATTGAGCCTGGAGAGCCTGAATTATGCGGTGCTTGGATTGGGTGACCGGCAGTATCAACACTTCTGCGGTTTCGCCCGACGCTTGCATGCCTGGCTCGGCGAGCACGGCGGCAAGCATTTGTTCGCGCCGGTGGAAGTCGACTGCGGCGACCCTTACGCCTTGCGTCACTGGCAGCAGCAACTTGGTCTGCTGACCGGACAAGCGCCCGTGGACTCCTGGCAAGCGCCGAGCTACGACAACTGGACGCTGAGCCGCCGCGACGTGATGAACCCGGACAGCAGCGGCTCGCCGGTGTATCTGCTGGGCCTCAGCGCGCCGACCACCAGCAGTTGGCTGGCCGGTGATCTGGTGGAAGTGTTGCCGCGTAACTGCCCATGGGCAATCGAGCATTTCCTCGATGGCCTCGGGATCGACGGTCGCGCCTCGGTGATACTCGATGGCCTGTCGCAAGCGCTGGAACAAGCACTCGCGACTCGACAATTGCCCGAGAACCGTACGCACCTTGTCGGCATGCACGCGCAAGCACTGGTGGATGCTTTGGTGCCGCTGGCCATGCGCGAATACTCCATCGCCTCGATTGCCGCCGACGGTGTGCTGGAACTGATCGTGCGCCAGGAACTGCACCCCGACGGCAGCCTGGGTATCGGCTCCGGATGGCTGACCGAACACGCCCCGGTGGGCAGCACCATCAGCCTGCGGGTGCGCCGCAACAGCGGTTTCCATCTGCCGGTCGAACCGCTGCCGATGATCCTGCTGGGCAACGGCACCGGCCTGGCCGGGCTGCGCAGTTTGCTCAAGGCGCGGATCGCCGATGGGCAGCAACGTCATTGGCTGTTGTTTGGCGAACGCAATCGCGAGCACGACTACCTGTGCCGCGACGAACTTGAAGAGTGGTTGATTTCAGGGGATCTGGAACGGCTGGACCTGGCGTTTTCGCGGGATCAAGCCGAGAAAATCTACGTGCAGGATCGCCTGCGTGAATCCGCCGGTTTGCTCAAGCAATGGCTGGATGACGGTGCCGTCATTTACATCTGCGGCAGCTTGCAGGGGATGGCTTCGGGGGTGGATCAGGTGCTCAACGAAGTGCTCGGGGCTGAAGCAGTCGAGCGCTTGATCGAGCAAGGCCGCTACCGCCGCGACGTTTACTGACCCCCTCCCCCCTGTAGGAGCCAGCTTGCTGGCGATGGCGATATCAAAACCGCCATCGCCAGCAAGCTGGCTCCTACAGGTCATTGTGGCTGCAACTTCTGCTCAAACACACTGACCCCATCCAGATCCCGCAACACCACACTCATCTCCCCCGTCGCCCCCTCAATATTCACCTCGCCAAAAAACTGAAACCCGGCAAACGGCGACATGTTCTGCGCCGACGGTGCTTTCTCGAACACCACTTCAGGCCCGAAGGTTTTATCCAGCGGATTAGGCCCGAAGCTCCCCGCATTCAACGGTCCGGCAACAAACTCCCAGAACGGTTCAAAGTCCTGAAACGCCGCACGATCCGGATGGTAGTGATGCGCCGCGCAGTAATGCACATCCGCCGTCAGGAACACGAAATTGCGCACCTGTTGCGCCCGCAGAAAACCAAGCAGTTCGGCGATTTCCAGCTCACGCCCCTGGGCCGCGCCCGGTTCACCGTTGGCCACCGCTTCCCAGCGCGCCACACCGGGGCTGACTTCGCCGTCAGGCACACCGAGGCCGATCGGCATGTCGGCGGCAATGACTTTCCACTGGGCGCTGGAGGCTTTCAATTCACGCTTGAGCCAGTCCAGCTGTTCACGCCCGAGAAAGGGTTTGGCTGCACCGAGGTTGTCATCATTGGCCTCGCGATAACTGCGCATGTCGAGCACAAACACATCCAGCATCGGCCCATAACCGATCTTGCGATAGATCCGCCCGCCGTTATCCGCGCTCTGCAAACGCATAGGCGCATATTCCAGCCACGCTTGACGTGCGCGGCCTACCAGGCTGTGGATATCCTTGCTCTGGTAACGCTCGTCCAGTTGCTTGCCCGGTGACCAGTTGTTAACCACTTCGTGGTCGTCCCACTGCCAGATCTGCGGCACTTCGGCGTTGAAGCGACGGACGTTTTCGTCCATCAGGTTGTAGCGGTAATTGCCGCGATACTCGTCGAGGGTTTCGGCGACTTTGCTCTTGGCGTCGCTGGTGATGTTGCGCCACACGCGACCACTTTCAGTCACAAGCTGTGCCGGCACCGGGCCGTCGGCGTAGATGGTGTCGCCGCTGTGGATAAAGAAGTCCGGCAGGCGTAAACGCATGGCTTCGTAGATGCGCATGCCACCGATGTCCGGGTTGATGCCGAAGCCCTGGCCAACGGTATCGCCGCTCCAGACGAAACGGATGTCGCGCCGGGTTTGCGGCACGCTGCGCAAGTGGCCAAACCAGGGTTCGCTGGTGACACCGCTCTGGGCGTCTTCGAAATGCACGCGATAGAAAATCGCCTGGTCGGCGGGCAGACCGGTGAGCTCGACCCGCGCGGTGAAATCGCTGCGGGCATCAGCCAGCGGCGAAACAAAACGCCGAGGGTTGGCGAACAGGCTACGCGTGTCCCATTCCACCACCATCCGCGCCGCACGATCGCTGCGGCTCCAGACCATCGCCCGGTCGCCCAGCACGTCGCCGGACTGCACGCCATCGGTGAGTTGCGGCCGATCCTTGACCGAGGCAATCACCGCCGGCGCAAGACCAGGAAGCAGAATCCCGGCGCCGACTGCTTGCATGACACGACGGCGACCGAGGTTGAATTCGCTCATGGTGTTCTCCCTGAAAAAGGAAAACTAAAGCATGGCCGTGTGACCCGGGCATGACACAGAAATCGGCCAACACCATAGATCCCTGTGGAAGATTCTATGTTGCAGGGCAACCCTGCAATTTCAGATCGGTTGGTATTCGCTCTGATTTTTCATAGCGGCTCCTGGTCCTATCAAGGAATAGGAAATTTCAGCGCTGCATTTGGGAAACATCCTAACGTCAGCGTCTGAACGACCCCGTAGTTTCGAGGCTCCCTCAGGCTCATTTTCTGCCGATGCAAGTGTAGAGCCTATCTACATTTTGCTGAACGTGCTGCCGGGGATCACACCTCGGTAATCAAATCGGAGACCGGGGCGCAAAAGCCAGCAAACAAAACCAGGAAGGTTGAACCATGAAATATGATTTGAAGTTTCAGATTTACGGAATAGATGAAGGCAGCGACTTGGCTGTATTCGAGATCGATTTGCCCCCGACTGTTACCACGGATGTCCTGATGCCGATAATGGATTGGCATCAGGAAGAGGAAGCAATGAGGAGCCATCCTCTAACCCCCGAGCAGATTGCAACAATTGAACGTTTCGTAATGACAAGATTGCCCAAGAACCTAACGCTGTATATCAGCAGCTACATGTGAGCCTTCAGCATCCCCCACCTGAACGGCGGCTTAACATTCAAAAACGTTGCTGACAGAAAGATCGCATTCGCCGGCAAGCCGGTCCCGCTCCCACTGCGCTGGGTTCCCACGCAAAGCGTGGAAATGATCAGCGTGAGGCACACAACTTTTCAAGACGTTTCCTACAACGTATCTTGTTGCCGCGTTTCGGTATCGACTCCATAGTTCGGGCTCGCGGAGAACACCGCGAACGACCTTGGCCGGTCGGTGCAGGAACGCTACAGCGCAGCAACACCTCCTCAGGCACTTTGTGCCTGAGGTGTTGTTTTATGGCAGCTGTGCGTGGGACACCTTCGGGTGTGCCGGTTCCTGTGCCCGGTCGGCCAACCCGCGTATGGCTGCCACCCTCTTCGTTTGGCTGCGAATGGTGATAGCTCCAATTACAGGAGTTACATCATGTTCCAAGTCATGCCGCGTTACCTCCCCATCGACACCTACGACGCCGAAACACCGGTGCTCTTCGTCAACACCCACAAAGAACTCAGTGAACTCACCGCCTGCGCCATGCATCGCTTCACCGTGGTTCGCGATTTGGCAGACACGCTGACCAGCCTGAATCTGAAAAACATTTCCGATTGTGATCTGACGCGGGTCACCCGCGCCGTGCATCTGCTGATGCGTGAAGGCTGTGCCGTGCTGGATGTGGTTCAAGCGCGGGCATCGCAGCGGGAGAATGAGTACAAAACCACGATTTAGCGGTGTTGCCGCCGGCCCCATCGCGGGCAAGCCCGCTCTCACAGGATTTCTAGCGTTCACAAATTTTGTGCTCACCACAAACCCTGTGGGAGCGTGGCTTGCCCGCGAAGAACGATAACGCGGACTTACTGACTCACCATCACAGCACCCTGCAACACCATGAAATAGGAAATTTCAGCGCCGCTTTTAGGAAACGTCCTAACGCCTACGCCTGAGCGTCCCGGATAGGGTTGAGGCAAACCCGGCTACACGCCGGGATTGTCCAAGGACGAAAAAGAAGCGCTGATGAAAAAGCTCGGTTTCCCGGAATCCCCGGACTATCTGCCCGCCCCAAGACAACTCCCCACGACGGAGGAAGTGCAAGCCTTCCAGGATGCTGGCGCAGCGGTATCCGCCAAGAACGAAAAGCATGAACTGGACGCCAATGCCCGTTGGGAGGCCCGTCGAAAAACACGACAAAACGCTCTCGACACAAAGTCCGACTCACAATTCAAGGGCTGCGTGTTCGCCAAAAGCTGCAACCTCCCGGACGGTGTCATCAATCACAACAACCACGCCGGTTATGTCCCCGTCGAGAAACTGGCTGACTACGGGTTGTGGGCTGTACTGGGCACCGGCGCGGCGATTACCGCCGAAGGCACACCGCTTGAATGGGTGGCCGGCTCGGCGACGGGCAACGCCTTGGCCCAACGTCTCGGTGGTTCGCTCGCCCTATCGCTGACGGGTTCAGTGGTGGCGACTGGGGCAGTCGTCGGGACAGTGGCGCTGCTAATGCCCAACACCCGCCTTTCGCCCGACAGCGCCTTCTACAAAAACGAACAGTACGCGGCACTGGAGGCGGGACGAACCCGCGTTCGCGTCAATGTAAAAACCTTGCCGGATGGCGCGGTCAACGCCTACGGCTTCTACACCGGCGGAAAAAAAGACTGGGAGTTTGTCACCGTCATCAAGGCCCGAAAGGATGGCGAGCAGTTCATCGCAGACCTCGGCAACGGCATCGGTCTGACCTGGAC